>JAGRKB010000058.1:0-44330 GCA_020442425.1 Alphaproteobacteria bacterium
CTGTTCTGTCTTCGACCGCATAAACCGCAACCCCGTGCATGAACGGGGTCTTACAAATGACGCTGAATATATGCTGCATAACACCATACCCCCCTCTTGAAAAAAGAGGAGAAATCTGGTCTGTTAACGCCAATTATCAAATCAAAACCAATATAAAGATTCTTACAGCAAGGAAACACGCCGTGAAAGATACATTGCGCGACGCCGCTCTCGAATACCACCGCCTCCCCCGCCCTGGGAAAATTTCTATTGTACCGACTAAGCAAATGACCACGCAGCGTGATTTGTCGCTTGCTTACTCCCCTGGGGTAGCCGCAGCTTGTGAAGAAATTGAAAAAGACCCTCTGACCGCACTCGACTATACCTCCCGTGGGAACGTTGTCGCTGTCATTTCCAACGGAACAGCCGTGCTGGGATTGGGTGCAATTGGCGCATTGGCCTCAAAACCGGTGATGGAGGGAAAATCCGTCCTCTTTAAGAAATTCGCCAATGTGGATTCCATCGATATAGAAATCGAAGAACGCGACCCACAAAAACTGATTGAAATTATCGCCTCTCTCGAACCGTCTTTCGGAGGGATCAATCTGGAAGACATCAAATCTCCGGAATGTTTCGAAATCGAGCGCACATTACGTGAACGGATGAAAATCCCTGTCTTTCATGATGACCAACACGGAACCGCAATTATTTCAGGGGCGGCCATTCTGAACTGGTTGGAAATAACAGGCCGTAAAATCACGGAAGTCAAATTAGTGGCCTCCGGTGCCGGAGCTGCTGCAATTGCCTGCCTTTCTTTGCTTGTCAATCTGGGAATGCCGAAAGAAAATATCATCGTCTGTGACCGCACAGGTGTCGTCTACAAAGGACGCAACGAAGGCATGGACCCCGAGAAAGAAAAATTTGCGGTCGAAACCGAGGCTCGTACTTTGGACGATGCCATCAAGGGCGCGAACATTTTCTTAGGTCTGTCAGCCGCAGGCGCATTAAAAAAAGAAATGGTCAAGAAAATGGCCGATGCTCCATTGATTATGGCGCTCGCCAATCCGACACCTGAAATTATGCCCGACGAAGCTCTGGAAGCAAAACCGGATGCCGTCATTTGCACGGGTCGTTCCGACTTCCCCAATCAGGTCAACAACGTTTTGTGCTTCCCGTATATTTTCCGTGGAGCATTAGACGTTGGAGCAACCGCCATCAACGAAGAAATGAAAATGGCTTGCGTGCGTGCAATCGCTGCTCTCGCCCGTAAGGAAGTCACAGCAGAAGTCGCAGCTATTTATTCGGAAGAAACTCTCGAATTCGGGTCGAAATACATGATCCCGAAACCGTTCGACCCACGCTTGATTGTAGAACTTCCAATGGCAGTGGCAAAAACCGCGATGGAAACAGGCGTAGCAACTCGCCCGATCGAAGACTGGGAAGCCTACAAAAACAAGCTCACTCAATTCTTCTACCAATCAGACTCGATCATGCGTCCGGTCTTTGCCAAAGCAAAAGCCAACCCTAAAAAGATTGCATACTGCGAAGGTGAAGAAGAGCGCGTACTGCGTGCAGTTCAAACCGTTGTTGACGAACAACTGGCGCGCCCGATCGTCATTGGTCGCCGCGCGGTCATTGAAAACCGCTTGGAAAAACTGCACTTGCGCATGAAGATGGATCAGGATTTTGATCTGGTCGATCCGGAAAACGATGCACGCTACCACGAATACTGGAACGCCTATCATAAAGTCATGGAACGTTCTGGTGTAACCCCGTCCCACGCCCGCAATATCGTCAGAACCAACACAACAGTCATAGGCTCGATGCTGGTTCATAAAGGTGAAGCAGACGGAATGATTTGCGGCTCGGTCGCCCCTTATCGCGAACATTTGAAAACCATTGTTGATGTCATTGGCCTACGTCCGGGAGTTGAAACGGCCGCCGCAATGATCTGTTTGCTACATCCGACCCGCGGCCCGATTTTTATCTGCGATACACACATCAATCCCGACCCGAGTGTCGCCCAGATTTCTGAAATGACCTTGCTGGCCGCTGAAGAAATAAGACGTTTTGGTATTGTGCCGAAAGTGGCCTTGATATCCCATTCGAATTTCGGTTCTCACCGCCACGAAAGCGCATTTAAGATGCGTGATGCCTTCTTCGACATCAAAATGCGCGCACCTGATTTGGAAATCGACGGAGAAATGCACGCGGACGCAGCACTATCTGAAGAAATCCGCAATCAAATCATGCCGAACTCGACACTGAAAGGCTCAGCCAACCTGCTAATCATGCCAACCGTTGACGCCGCAAACATTACCTACAACGCTGTCAAAGTTCTGGCGGATTGCATTCCGATTGGCCCGATCTTGTTGGGAGTCGCGCAAACGGCTCACATCGTAACCAACGCAGTCACATCACGCGGGCTGGTAAATATTACGGCAGTTTCGACAGTCGGCGCTCAAATCTTCTCCGAAGACGAAGCCCCCAAAATTCTGAAAGAAACCGAAGCAGCTTAATCTCGACCTAACGCAAGAGCATGGCGCTCTATAAATGCCCGTGTATTTATACCGCCACGCTGTATTGCATACCTATAATATCTCATCAGCTCTAAAGCAACTGTCTTTGCTGGGATCAATTCGCAAGCCTTTTCGATTTCAGAATCAGACAAGGAAATTAATTCGGGCATTTCCATACTAGCATATCCAAGCCGTTGTTCCTTATTAAGAATGATGAGCGCCGCATATCGGGCAATAGCACGCCCTTGAAGTTCTTTAGCTCCTATCAAAGCCTCCTGAATGGCCGGCTCGGCATGGCCGTTAAATATATATCTTATTTCCCGGGAACATTCCGCTAAACTAAATTGATACCCCCAATCTGTCTTTGCTTCATTAGCAGCTTTTGCGAAATGAAAAAGCGTTGTAAATTTAAGAGAACGCTCCTCAAGCGTTTCAGTGGCATAATCCCAGCTTGCCCTCATAATGTTCGCCAACACATATCTGCTCACTGAAGAGCGACTCAATAAAAACATTTCTCTGGCTTTTTTCAATGCTTCTTCAGCACCTGGAAACAAACACGGAGAGCCATTTTGAGCAAGATATTCGCAAAAAAACGGACGAATTTCTTGAAACAGCTGATTGGCTCTCTCTTGATTTCTGGCTTTTTCTTTCTCAGTCAAAAAAGCCTCAGGAGGAGTATTTACTTCTAGCAATATCGCAGCAATATCCAAGCTCTGCTGCGTCTCTAAAGAATGCAACTCCATAATTAATCTTTCAATCAACAAACTTATAAAATCTTTCTCAACACTTTTATCCATGACATCCTCAAAAAAAACATTCGTACACACTGATATAAAAAATTAATAGTTATGTCAATCTAAATAATATCTAGCACTTGTGATTTACACTATACTCCTCTAATAAAAAGCAGTTTTGAAAAATTTCCCGATAACGACAAGCCATCAAGGAGCTACCGCGATGAGCATTCCGCCGGACTTGCAAGAACATATTGAAGAAACCAAAGAGTCCATTCTCGTTCCTGACGAGGAAATTTTGGCTACGGAATTTTTGGGACTGTCTGATGACGCTATCCGCGAGATTATCGAGACCTTGCACTCCGAGGATGCAGAAAAGCTGGATTTAATTCTTGATGATCTGACCACCAGCGACAAAGCAGAATTGATCGAGAAAACCACCTACGAAAACCGTCAAGCCTTGATGCTTGGCTTCTCCAGACATTTCGATGCTGACGTTATATCAATTCTGCAAGAAGAAGTCAGAAACAAAACTCTGGAAACCATGCAGGCTGAACAAGTCGCAAAGATAATTTCCGACCTCGAAAGTGATGATGCGCTCGATATTGTAGAGTCTCTTGATCCGGAATTTCAACAAGAGATCATGCGCAAACTTTCGGCAAAAATCAGAATTGCCCTACAAGAAGGTTTGAGTTTTCCTGAAGACTCAGCGGGACGTCTGATGCAACGGGAATTTGTGGCAATTCCGCAATTCTGGACTGTGGGCAAAACCATTGACTATCTCCGCGCAGCAAAGGACACGCTCCCCGAAGATTTTTATGATCTGATTGTGATTGACCCAAGCCACCATGTCGTTGGAGAAATCCCTCTCAATAAACTCGTCCGCGCCCAAAGAACGGTCAAAATTGATGATCTGACACTGGATGAGGTCCACCTTATTCCAGCGACGATGGACCAGGAAGAAGTCGCAACGCTCTTCAGAAACGAAAATCTGGCCTCCGCCCCGGTGGTGGACGAGGACAATCGCCTGATCGGGATCATCACCTATGATGACGTTATCTTCGTTATCGATGAAGAAGCCGAAGAAGATTTGCTGAAACTCGCAGGGGTGACAGAAGACGATTTGTACAGCAATATCGGAAAAACCGTATCCTCTCGCGCAGGCTGGCTCTTTATCAATTTACTGACCGCGATTTTGGCAGCAGCCGTAATCGCTATCTTTGATGCAACAATTGAGAAAATCGTGGCACTCGCCATTCTGATGCCCATCGTAGCCGGCATGGGCGGGAATGCAGGAACGCAGGCCATGACGGTTGCAGTGCGCGCGATTGCCACCAACGAAATCTCCGGAGCCAACGCATGGCGCGTTATCGGCAAAGAAACCGCTGTGGGCTTTTTAAATGGAGTCCTCTTTGCTGTTCTCATAGGAATTACTGCAGGAGTTTGGTTTCAAGATGCTGGCCTAGGCGCAGTTATAGCAGCCGCCATGATTATTAACCTGATCGTTGCCGGATTTTTCGGCGCCTCGATTCCGGTTGTCCTTAATAAAATCAATATCGATCCGGCGATAGCCTCTTCGGTCTTTTTGACCACAATGACCGATGTCATCGGATTCTTTGCCTTTTTGGGGCTGGCCTCGGTTTTTCTACTGTAATTTTATTGACATAAGATTGGGGATTTGCTATCTAAAACGCTAACCCCAAATATGAGTTGAGGTAAAATAATGTGGAATAAAATCAAAATAACTTTGAGATGGTTAAGCGCTGGCATCAGCGTACCATCAATAACCATAGCAGCTATGTTGAATTTTGTAACTAGCGACGACGATGCCGAAACTCGCGCGAAAAATGTTCAAGAACAAGTTAAAGAGTATTACTCAACTCCAACAATGTTTCTGAGTGCGCGGTCTACAAGCGATATAACCTTACTTACAAGATGTTATAAAGAAGCTGGAATGGGATATAATTATGGTGAAATCCCTCATAGCTCGTTACATATACCCTATTTTAAAGGGCCTATTTCTGAAGCCTATGCACTATCACAAATAGAAAATTCCTTCTCCTCTGTGAAACAAAACCCAAAAGCCCAAAGACTAAGTGCATGTTTCAAAAATATTGCAAAAGAATTAGAAGCAGAATTTGAAGCTGAAAAAACTAAAGCCTTATCTGTCTCTTTGGATGCCAGAATAACCGAACAAGAAGAATTCATAGTTTCAGAACAAATAGCAAAATATGCTTTCAATGCTATGGCTGGTTTTAGTAGCTTACTCTTTTTATTGACGTTTGCAGGCAGAAAAGAGCAACAACCCGCTCCAAAATCAGAAGCTGTACCCGGAGAACCTACCCTCTAGCATTTATAGGGTTCCCCCCCAGAATGGGTTATAGCTCTATATATGATTGTGGTCGGATTCTTTGCCTTTTTGGGTCTGGCCTCGGTTTTTCTACTGTAATTTTATTGACATAAACAACAAGCAATGCTATCAAGCCACTAAATAAAAAGCATTGGATTGAGGTAAAGTCATGTGGAATAAAATCAAAAAACCTTTGAGATGGTTAAGCGGTTACTTCGCTGCTGTATCATTACCCTTGGCTGCTATGTTTCATTTAATAACTAACGACGACGATGCCGAAACTCTCGCGAAAAATGTTCAAGAACAAGTTAAAGAATATTACTCAACTCCAACAAAGTTTCTGATAGAAAGTTCTAAAGGCGACAAAAAAATGCTTACAAAATGTTATGAAGAGGCTAAAATCGCATATACCCATGGTAAAATTCCTCATGGCTCTTTAGATGTGGTCAATTTTAACGGATCTATTCCTGAAGCCTATGCACTTTCACAAATAGCAATTTATTTCTCCACTAATACACAAGACCAAAAAACTAAAGCATTAACGACATGTTTCAAAGAAGTTGCAAAAGAATTAGAAGCAGAATTTGAAGCGGAAAAAACTAGAGCCTTATCTGTCTCTTTGGATGCCAGAATCACCCAAGTAGAAGAAGGTAAATTTTTAGAACAAAGAATAAATTATAATTTCAATGCTATGGCTGGTTTTAGTAGCTTACTCTTTTTATTGACGTTTGCAGGTAGAAAAGAGCAGAAATCTGCTCCAAAATCAGAAGCTGTACCCAAAGAACCTACCCTCTAGCATTTAGATCTACTTTTGTGCTAAACACCCCGAATGGGACAAAATAACAAAAAAAACACAAAAAGGAAGAAAACTTCCCTTATGCGCCGCTTAATCAAGTGGTGCTTTGTGCTGGGCCTCTGGGGTGTTCTGCTCTTGGGAGCCGTTCTCGCGTGGTTTGCCAAAGACTTACCCAACATTATTGAGAACCCGCATTTCGAACGCAAAATCTCGATCACCGTGCTGGCGAATGATGACTCGGTCATCGCACGTTACGGAGACATCAAAGAAGGCAACGTCACAGCAGACGACTTGCCAAAAAATGTAACCAACGCAATTCTGGCAACAGAAGACCGTCGTTTTTACTACCATTTCGGACTTGATCCTATCGGCCTTGCACGCGCTATCTTTGTCAACATGACCAACAAAGGCCTCCATCAAGGCGGCTCGACCATCACGCAACAGCTTGCAAAAAACCTCTTTCTCTCTCAGGAAAAAACATACAAGAGAAAAATTCAGGAAGCCCTCCTCGCTGTTTGGTTGGAACATGAGCTAACCAAAGATGAAATTCTGGCAGCCTATATGAACCGCGTCTATCTCGGCGCCGGAACCTACGGAGTCAAAGCCGCTTCAAAAGTCTACTTCAACAAAGATGCCCACGAATTAAATCTCCACGAAGCCGCAATTATCGCCGGACTATTAAAAGCTCCATCAAGATATTCTCCACTCTCTAATCCGGATGCCGCAAACGCAAGGGCAAAAACCGTTCTCTCAGTCATGCTCGATGCCGGATACATTACCCAAGATCAATTCGAAAAAGCACAGAACCAGAAAATCGAACGGAAAAAAGAAAAAAATAACGATCAAGCCGCCAGATATTTCTCGGATTGGGCCGTTGATGCTTTGGAAGAAATTATAGGAACACCAACAACGGACATTATCGTCAAAACGACAATGGACCCACAGGTGCAATCCAGCACAGCCGCAGTCTTAAAAAAATCCATTGAAGACAATGAAGCCAAATCCGAAGTCACACAAGCAGCATCGGTTGTTTTGCGCCCCGACGGCAGCATCGTCGCCCTTGTCGGCGGGGTCGATTATAACGAAAGCCAGTTCAACCGCGCGACCCAAGGCCTGCGCCAACCGGGATCATCCTTTAAACCGTTTGTCTATCTGGCGGCCATTGAAAAAGGGGCAACCGAAGACACATTAATTGACGATGCACGACTTGAAGAAGGCAAATATCGCCCGACCAACTTCGCCAATAAATATTACGGCGAAGTCCGCATGATTGATGCCCTCACCATGTCGCTCAACACTGTTGCGGTAAAACTCGCCAAAGCCGTCGGCATCGAAGAAGTGATTGGCGTTGCCCGTCGCATGGGGATCACGGCAGACCTTGAACCAAACTTGTCTCTGGCATTGGGCAGCTCGGAAGTTCCGATGATCCAGATGGCGGGAGCCTACGCAACGATAGCCAGCGGCGGATACGCCATTGAGCCGTTCGGCATAAAAAAAATAGAAGAAAAAGAAGGCGGCAAAGTTCTCTATGAACATGAGAACAGAAGCTCTCCTCGCGTTTTCAGAGCACAAGACATTCAGGTTCTGGTGAATATGATGATCTCGGTTGTTCAAAACGGAACAGGCCAAGGAGCAAAATCATCCTTCTTTGCCGCAGGAAAAACAGGAACATCTCAAGATCACCGAGACGCATGGTTTGACGGATTTTCTCAAGACTATGTTGCCATTGTCTGGTTTGGAAATGACGACAACACGCCGATGAAACGCGTGACAGGAGGCTCTCTTCCCGCTCGTGCATGGAGAGATATTGTCGCCAAAGCAAAATACGACCCCTCCCCATCACGCTATAAACTGATTAAAGACAGCTCCGGATCATCCAGCTTTGCCGACCTCCTCGACAGTTTGATGTCTTCCCCTTTCCCCGACCTGATCGGAGAAAATTCAGCAGGAGAAATTCGCTATCGCCCACCGTCCCAAAGCTCGGAGAGCAACTACTTCAAGCCGGATCGCCCGGGCGACCGTGTCGGCTACGGCAGATTCAACGACTAAATATTTGATCTGTACATAAAACACCGCCCCGCAAAGTTTTCTACTTTGTGGGGAATTTATTTCGCCTACACTAAATCCCGAATTTTATTGATTCCGATTAAGATTTTATATATAACTTTCATGCTATTATATATAGAATTATATAACTTTAACAAGTAAGGGAAATGAAGAGATGATAGCTCCAATCATATACTTGGCCTTGGCGGTAGCAGTGGCCTGGTTAATCACACGATTTTTCGTGTATGTGCGCTCTGATGAGATCGCCATTATCGAACAACGCTTTTTCGGGATGCCTCTCGAACAAGGACGTGTATTTGCGCTCGAAAACCAAGTCGGTTTAAAGGCCAGATACTTTACCCCCGGTCTGCACTTTGTGCTCTGGCCGATCATCAACGTTGTCACCAAGCCGGACTTTATGGTCATCGGCGCGGATGAACTCGGAATTGTCGAAGCCACTGACGGCGCCCCTCTTGAGTCAGGCCGTATTTTTGCGGACGACCCAGCGGGCCAACATCACAACAACTTCCAGAACCCTGTGGCCTTTTTGAAAGCCAACGGTATCCGTGGGAAGCAATTGCGTTTCCTGACCAACGGGACGTTCAAGATCAACCCGTATTTGTTCAAAGTAACCAAGATCAAAAAGACCGTGATTAAAGAAGGTCAAATTGGTGTTGTAACAGCGATGGACGGTATGGCTTTGGAAGCAGGCCAGCTCTTGGGGAAAAGTGTGGACGACCACTCCCACTTCCAGCGCGCCGAAGCGTTCTTGAAAAACGGCGGGGAAAAAGGTCCTCAGATCGACTTCCTGCGTCCGGGAACATACAACATCAACACAGAAGTGTTCAAAGTCGAAGTGTTTGATGCCACCTATATCGGCGAAAACCAGATCGGGATCGTCGAAGCAATGGACGGTTTGCCGATGGATACAACAGACGTTGTCGTGCCGACACCTGACGGACACAACAATTTCCAAAACGGCCAAGCCTTCTTGAACAACGGCGGACACCGTGGGCCACAGGAACGCATCCTGACCCCTGGGACCTACTACATCAACCCATATTTGTTCTCGGTGACAACCCGTCAACAAACGGTGGTGAACAAAGGTCAGGTCGGCGTGTTGATCTCGAACATCGGGAAAGACCCTGCAGGTTTTGTACCGCAAGCTCCTGTCATTGGAGAAGATGCCTCCGACGAAGCAGCGGCAACCCGTCACGTTGTCCCGCGCGGCTATCGCGGTATTCAACGCGAAGTGCTTGGCCCGGGTGCATACAACATCAACCCTCTGGCCTATGTTGTGATCATTATTCCGACCACAATGCGCTCGCTGGATTGGAGTGGGGAACGCCGCACAGCAGGATCGGAAGGCATGAGCTTTGATCCGTTCCAAGTGGTGTCACACGACGGTTTCCCGATGCAAGTCGAGGTTCGTTGCCAGTACCGCATCTTGCCGGAGAACGCACCGTATGTTGTGCAAAAACTCGGCTCGATCACGGAACTGGAAAGCAATGTGATCCACCCGCAAATTGACGGTATCTTCCGTGCGCAAGTTGCCCGCTCCCCTGCGATTGCTTACCAGCAAAACCGCGCGGAAGAGCAAGACGCCGCAGAAGATGCAGTCCGTGATGATCTCAAGAAATACCGTGTTGATGTTGTGTCGGTGATGATCACCAACATCCATCTGCCCGAAGCTTTGATGAAAACCACGCAGCAGAAGAACCTCGCCGAGCAGGAGAAATCCATGTACGACGCGAAGCAACAAGCTGAATTGCGCCGTATCGAGTTCGAAAAAACCAAAGCGGAAGCAGACGCTCAGGTGGACATTATTACCGCAGAAGCGGGTATTAAAGTCGCCCAGCACGAAGCCCGTCAGGTCGAAGAACGCGCACGCGGTGATGCAACGCGTATCCGTATGCTGGCCGAAGCCGAAGCAACTGAGACCACACAGATCGGTGATGCAGAAGCAGAAGTCATTCGTGCGAAAGGTGAGGCCCAAGCGAAAGCCTACCATGATCAGGTCAATGCCCTGACCGCCCAAGGTGTAACAACCGTGGAAATCATGAAAGCGATTGCAGGCGCAGGCCTCAAGATCACACCTGATGTTCAGGTCACAGGATCGGCAGGAAGTGCGCTCGACGGCGGCTTAATGCAGGTCATCCTCTCCCGTATGGTCCAAGACCAAACAGGAATCCCGACAGGTGGCCCGAAAGGTAGCAAGGCTGACAAAATCGCGTCGTAATCAATCGACACCTAAAGAAATAAAAAGATCCCCCGTAAGTAGCACTGCGGGGGAAAATTTTTGAGAAGAGAAAACATTTTTCCTTTTGTCACCATCGCAACCCCACCGCACCCCCGTGCATGACACGGGGTCTTTAACTCATCTTCCACCAGACCGTTCCCAAGAAACCATAAAAATCATGAACACGCCCCACTCATTCCCTACCCACCAAACTCTTGGTGTCTTGGGGGCTTGGTGGTTAAAAAACAAATGAAACACGGAGGAACAGAGAAGCGGAGTTGGCAAGAAAAACTTTGCGTATCCTTCGTGTGCTTTGCGTTTTAAACCCTATAAACCACCTCCCCACCGCACCCCCGTGCATGACACGGGGTCTTTAACTCATCTTCCACCAGACCCCGCATCCCGTGCGGGGTTACCTTTCCAAGAAACCATAAAGCCTCACGCAGAGGCCTCAGAAAGCACGGTTTCTCTGCGGTCGCTGTGTGAAGAGAGACTATTCAGGATGACAAAATTTTCGGGCTTAGCTATAGCCAAACAAAAAGATCCCCCGAAACCATTCGGGGGATTAATATTGAGGGGAGGAGATTACTGAAAAAATTTTACAAACAGACGGTTTCAAAACACCCTGCCTCTACTCTCGGCACATCCCGTTTAAACGCCGCAAATTTATCTTCGCCGATTTCATCCCAGTGACGTTTTAAATCCCACATCGCGGGATTAGCCGACCCGATTTCCGTTACCTCGCGCATCATCGCTGCATCGACAAATTCAAGATAGCGTTCGGGAAAAGAGACACGCGGCGCACGCAATCCCAGATCAACAAGAACCTTGGCGACATACGCATCATCAAAGACCATCATGTCCGCCACAAACTGGATCGTGGACAACACACGAATATCTTCTCTGGATGTCGGAACAGTTCTGACATGACGCATAAACCGCGCATACATATCCATCTCGACTTTATCACTCTCGATCGGATGCTCAGGAGGCAATGGAAGAATAATCCGCTCAACTGACTTGACCATTTGGGTTTTCGGGCTTTGAGTGTCTGGCATGAGAACCTCCATATTCTTTTTTTCGGGCTTAAGACCATCCTTGGAGATTCGTATTAACGACTCCTTAACAACGCAAAAAACGGGCTAAAAAGCCCGTCATTCCTGTGGATAAGTATGCCTTAAATACTATTTGGAAAAAGAATCGAAGATTTGCGCCGTTTTGCAAACAATCACCACCTCATCCAGAGACTGGTAAGGATATGATTCAATGACACTGCACATCAAACGCGCCGCCTTACGCGGGGGATAATCACGATTCCCCATTCCCAAAGCAGGAAAAGCCAGACTCTTAAATCCGGATTGTTCCGCCATAGAAACAACATCATGGATACAACGCTTTAAAGCGCGTTCCTCATCATCCATGCCGCCATCCCATTTGGGAAGAACGCCGACCACAAGACGCGGAGTCCGTGCAATTTCGGCAGGCAGCAAGAAACTGTCACCCCGCTTAGGCTGAATAAAATGCTCCAAAAGATAAACATCCAGTTTCGGCCCGTAATGAGCCAGAATTCGCAAGCCCAAAGAACTTTCCCAAGATAGATTCTCAGGTAAGAAGAAGGCTCTTGCATCAATCCTGTTGCTTTCGGTAAAATTGAGGTAATCCGCCTGAACAATCCTGAATTTTATAGCCTTTTGAGGCTTGGATGTTGGGGTGGGGTCTGATAGGGTTGTGGACATGATAAAAGCGCTTCAAATTTCTCTGGTTTGTTCATTAATTTCTACGTCTGTACTGGCCGACATATCGACGATAGCCTCTGACGAAACTTCTGTCGTTCAACCTCCGGCTGGATTGGCAATGGTAGGAGACTCAAAACTCACGAACAACTCTACCCATTTTGCCTACACAAATCCAGAGGCTCCGAAAGGCGGCCTACTCCGCCGCGCAGCATTCGGAACCTTTGACACACTAAACCCCTTCTCACTCAAAGGCAATTCAGCGCAAGGCCTGAACTTGGTTTATGACCGTCTGATGGCGCGGAGCTGGGACGAACCTTTCACAATGTATCCGCAAATAGCCGAATCAATTGAAGTTGCCGATGACCGATCTTCCATCACCTTCACCCTCAATAAAGCCGCCAAATTTCAGGACGGAACATCCATTACAACAGAAGATGTTGAATTTTCTTTTAATACCTTAAAAGAAAAAGGCCGCCCCAACATGCGTAATGTTTACAAACTCGTCAAAAAGGTGAGTAAAAAAGACTCACAAACCATTACATTTACCCTGGGTCAAGGCTTTGACCGCGAAACAGTGATGATCTTGGCAATGATGCCGGTTCTGTCCCAAAACTGGTGGAAAGATAAAGACTTTAACAAGACAACACTAGAAGCCCCCAACACTTCAGGCCCCTATAAAATAACTGATGTCTCCGCAGGTCGTAAGATCACCTATGAACGCGACCCGAATTACTGGGGCGCAGATTTGGTGTCGAACAAAGGCCAGTACAATTTTGACAAAATCTCCTTTGATTATTTCCGCGACCAGACAGCCGCTTTCGAATCCTTCAAGGCGGGTGAACTGGATGTTTGGGTAGATACCGATCCTGGACACTGGGTCACGGCCTATGACATCCCGTCCGTTGCAACAGGTATGGTAAAAAAAGAAGAGATCAAACATGGTCGCGTCGAACGGATGTGGGGATTTATTTTCAACACACGCCGCCCACCATTTGATAACGACAAAGTGCGCCGCGCTTTATCACTGATGGTCGATCACGATTGGATCAACCGCAACATTTTCCACGATCAATATCAGGTGACAACCAGCTTCTACCCTAACTCTGAACTGGCAGCAACCGACATCCCCTCGCCTGCCGAGCTTCTACTCCTGAACCAATACAAAGATCAACTCCCCAAGGAAGTCTTTGGACCTGCATGGCAAGCCCCACCATCAGGATCAATGGTGGCAACTCGTGCCAATCAGGTCAATGCTGACAATCTGTTAAAAGAATCGGGTTGGATTGTTCGCAATGGCTTGCGAGTCAATGAAAAAAGCGGAGAACCCTTTAGCTTTGAAATTGTTCTATCGTCGCCCGAAGACGAGAAACTTGCAATCTCCTATAAAAAAGCACTCGAACGTTTGGGCATCACAGTCACATTGCGCACATTGGATGCGGCAGCCTTCCAAGATCGTCTGACAGCCTACGACTATGACATGGTATTACATTACTGGCAAAACACACTCTCCCCCGGAACAGAGCAAGCGCTCTATTGGGGATGTGCCGCCGCCAAGATGAATGGCAGCTTCAACTTCGCAGGAATTTGTAACCCTGCGATTGAAGACTTGGTCACCAAGATTCCAAACGCAAAAACACGCGAAGAAATGGTAAGCACAGTCAGAGCACTGGACCGCGTTCTGACATGGGAAAACTACGCCGTACCGCTTTTTTATTCAGATCACGACAACATTGCTTCATGGAATCAACTCACTCATCCGGAACAGCCGCCACTTTATGGAAACATTCTGGAAAGCTGGTGGTCCATTCATCCTGATGCTCAAAGGGAAGAATGAGACTGAAAAAGCATAAATTCAATTGAGTCAAATCAAAACCTCTGTTACGGTAACAACGTCTTGAATCGTCAAAGAATTAAGGTCTTTCTAATGGCAAAATCACACGTATTATTATTTTCCTGCCTCGCAACACTGGCATTGGCAGCATGCGACACGGCAATGAACAAAGAATTCGAAGAAAATGGTCGTTACTGGCAAAGAACAGGAACGACCGATTCCATTTACCAACAAGGCCCAAAAGCACAACAAGTGCTTTTCCAAGACATTGCGAACTGCACAGCAGTCGTGAATGAAATGGAACGCATGGGAGCTATAAAAGAAGCCATTCCTGCAGAAACTTGGGATGTTGATGCCAATAAAATCGTTCCTGGATCACCTGAATCCCGTATGGGCAGCTGGGATACTCCGGAGCGTGACGGATATATGCGCACAGAAATGTATGATTACCATGATTTCGAAGGCTGCATGACTTTCAAAGGCTGGGAACGCGTAAAATACGTGAATTACAAAACAGAAGACCGTGCCCGAGATACCTATCTCGATACGCTGGGCTACGAAAAATACCGCACAAAAGTGTATGAGAACACTCCAAAGCAACGCAGCTACAATAACTAATTTTAAAACCCCCGACAAAAAATCGGGGGTTTAATTTATGACTCTGACTTTAACCGGCAAACAGCATCATAAACTGCATCAACACTCAGACTTCCCATCAAAGAATGATCGAGAGTGACAGCACTATACCCGTCATAAGACGTCAATTCAGTTGCCGTCTCGGGAGTACGCACATATGAGGCTTTTGCTCCGAACGGAGAATATATTTCAGGATGCGTCGGGCCAAACAACCCAAGTGTTGGAACACCAGCCGCCGCCGCCGCATGCATTAAACCGGAATCATTCCCGATATAAAACTGGCACCGCGCAAGACACGCTGCCGCCTCACCGGGTGTCCCTTTGGCAATCAAATCCAGCCCTACCCCTTCAGGCAAACTGGACAATAACTCACGCGCAGGAGCTTCCTCACCGGGGGCAGCAATCACAGCTACACGCCAACCGGAAAATGGGGCATTTTCTGCCCGCAACCTTGAAACCAGTTCTTTAAAATTCTCGATAGGCCATGTTTTGCCGATCCAGTTGGCAGTCGGCCCGACACCCAAAACGGGGGCATCATCCTGAGGGATCAAAGACTTTGCTTTTTCAGTTTGTGCTTTGGAAAACCACATACGGGTTTGGGGGGCCTGCTCCAGCCCCAGAACTGACGCATTTTGCAAAGATTTATGAAGAGATTTGTCAATCCCCCGACTATGGACATTGCGTTTTTTGCTGAATATCAGCCGAGAAACCGCAGAATCCCGTAAATCGACTACAATATCCCACTTTTGCCCAACCACCTCGCGCCATAGGCCAATCCAATGCCTATTCCAACTCCTCTTTTTCAAAGGATAAATCCGCTCGATCTGAGGAACTCCCTCATAAAGACTAGTAACGAGTGGCCCGCAAGCAAGCGTCACGCGAGAATCAGGATAAAGGGTTAACAAATAATTCAGTATTCCGTTGGACAAAACGGCATCACCGATACGGCTGGATGTAATAAATAATATTTTTTCATGCATAATCAGCAACATACAGGGTTTTGAACAAAACTAAAATAATAAAATCTTGGCTGGACAAGCCCGCCCTTTTTGTCTATAAACGCCAAACCAAAGATCAAACGCCTATTTTAGGGCAATTGATCTGATCGAACAGATTTTTCGAGTGACTAGGAACAAGCGACATCATGTAGGAAATCCTACATAAGGAGCGCAGTGACGAAGACAATTGGAAAATATGAAAGATCCAGGATGCCTAAGTAGCTCAGTTGGTAGAGCAAGCGACTGAAAATCGCTGTGTCGCTGGTTCGATTCCGGCCTTAGGCACCACTTTTCTTTCCCGTTTAAGATGCATAAATCCCGTTTTTCTGCCGTCTAAATACCTGATACACTGTTAAGAACTATGTCTCTTGATTCTCAACTGAGTTTACAAATTAAAAACACTTACTCTTCATACTGATAGAATGCCCAATAATACAAATGACATGAAAGCTCAAAGGGATCGGTTTTTGGCCTTTGCCTTCGCGGCGGCTGATCTGTTGATCGAGATAAAAAAGAGCGGAGAAATCGTATACGCATCTGGAGCCGCCAGAGCGATTACGGGCTATGAAGATAAAGAACTGCTTCACAAAAATTTTCAAGAGCTCTTCATCTCCGGTGACAATGGTTTGATATCATCGATAACAGATCACACATCCGTAGGGTCAAAACATGGCCCCTTCCTAATGAAAATACAAAACAAGGAAGGTCTTACAGAAGAAAAACATATATTCCTGTCATCCTTCAGCATGAAAGAAGATGGCCCTATCTATATTGCAGTGACAATGGCAGACGCCCTTCTGAGTTTCATAGAATTCTCGAAAGCAGAAAACGCACTTCATGACATTCCAAACATGAAAGACTTTGAACATGTCCTGAGAAAGAAAATCGCAAATATCGGCGCAGGTGGAAAAGCCGTGGATGTTCAGGTTCTACAGTTGGACGGTATGGCAAAATTCCAGAACCAACTGGATTCAAATTCATGGGCTGGCCTCACCGCAGCCCTCGGCCAGCTTATGATGGAAAGCTCTCTGGATGGAGAAACCGCAGTAAAAGTCGATGATGAAAAATACTTACTTCTAAAAGACGGGGAACAAAACTCCGAAGAACTTCTCCAACAAAAAATTATGGAGATTGCCAAACAATACAATATTGCCGATGCCATCGACGTGAAATCAAAAAACATCGAGGGTGATCTCACCTCCCTATCCGCGCGAGAAGCAACCCGTGCCGTTCTTTACACGATGAACAAGATGGAACAACAAGGCCTCGAGGCCGTGGGTGACGATTTGAAAGGCTCGTTCTCGGCCTTCCTCGAAGAAAATGCGATCAAGATTAGTAATATCAAACGCATGATCTCGCATCAGGACTTCCAAATCAAATTCCAGCCGATAGTGATGTTGGACAAAGAATCCGTATCCCACCATGAAGTCCTTGTTCGATTTAATTCGGATAAATCCCCTTTCGAATTGATTACCATGTGCGAAGATATTGGTCTCTCTCCTGATCTGGATTTGGCTATCTGTCGTCAATGCCTGAAATATGTTGACCAAAACGGTCGTAAGAAAAGCCTCGGAAAACTCGCTGTCAACATTTCCGGACAATCCATTCAAAGTGAGAAATTCGTTAAGAAATTGTTGGACACACTAACAGAATATTCTGATGCTGCAAAAAGCTTGATGTTTGAAATCACGGAATCGAGCGAAATTAAAGACCTCGATAAAGTGGACGGATTTATTCAACAGCTTCGTAAGAAAGGCTACCCTGTCTGCCTTGATGACTTCGGAGCCGGAGCCGCATCCTTCCAATATCTCCATAAACTTCAAGTAGACGGTGTAAAGATTGACGGTGCCTATGTTCGAAATGTTCTGACGTCAACCAGAGACGCCACCATGGTCAAAAACATGACCCAAATGTGCCATGAAATGGGGGTTTATGTCGTTGCGGAAATGATTGAAAACGAAGATCAGAAAGACTTCCTGCGCGCAATCGGAGTTGACAAAGGGCAAGGATGGTTGTTTGGTAAAGCCGAAGACAAACCCTTAGCCGTAGAAAAATAACTCTCGAACGCCTATGAAATTTGCAAAGCTTAAAAATCGTGGCCATGTCTCCGTTACAGGAGAGGATGCAGAAACATTTCTACAAAACATCATCTCGAATGACATCAAAAAACTCGAACGCACATCAGAACAAAACTGCCTTCACGCATGTCTCCTAACCGCCCAAGGAAAATATTTGCATGACTTTTATGTCAGTAAGATAGAGGGGGGCTTTGTTCTGGAGTGTGAAGGCTTCGACCGAACCGAAGATCTGGCAAAAAGGCTCAACCTCTATAAGCTTCGCGCAAAAATTTCAATTACAACAACAGATCATGTTACCATCTATGCATCCGCACCAACACTCCGCACAACATCTCGCCCAACAGGAAACGAAATAAGTTTCGAAGAATGGGACATTGAGCGCATCAAAAACGCGCAACCGGACGGATCACGTGACGCCGAAATAGGCACCTCTACACTGGCAGAACTCAATCTCGACGAATGCGCCGTATCCTACACCAAAGGCTGCTATATCGGTCAGGAATTGGTAGCACGCATGCACAATCGGAATTTAGGAAAAAAACATCTGGTCGCTGCCCGCTTCAAATCATTACCTCCTGCTTGGGATGTAGAAATTGAAGGCATAGGCTTTATGCGCTCAAGCTGCAAGAATTACGGATTAATCCTAGTAAACAGAGAAACTGAAACAAAACTTAAGGAAGCACAAACCGATGACAGCGAAATTTATCTTCTGGGATTGTGATTCAACTCTGATGGAAAATGCCGAACTTCATTGGCAAAAGCATCTTGCAATCACAAAACAAAACGGCTTTGAAATCAAATCGGAATACCGCGAAGCATTCTATCATAACAATGGCGAACAAAACTGGCGCATGATGAATACAGAGTTGGGGTTTAACATCCCCATGGAACAGTATCTTCGAGAAATAGATATCTGGTATCACGCAAAAATTCTGGAGATTCCCCTACGCCCCGGCGTTCAAAAGGCACTGGATTTTTTCAAAGACAACGGGGCCAAACAATGCGTCGTTACAAATGCCAGAACGGCCTCTGTACGCCCGATGCTGGAAAATAAAGGCCTCATGCCTTATTTTGATTTTATACTTTGCAAAGAAGACTACCCCAATCGCAAACCTCATCCGGCCCCCTATCAAACGGCTCATGCCCGAATGGAAGAAATAACAAAATCAATAATCGACAAACAAGATTGCATCGCAATTGAAGATGATCCCTACGGAGTAGAATCAGCGATAGCCGCAGGCATACCGGTTATTCACCGCCGCCTTTATAAAGACAGCCCGAAAGTCAACGAAGCCCTCACTTCCGTCTACGACGAAGAAGAGTTTCTATCCGCACTTCTGGGATAATCGGAGAAAACCAATCCTTAAGAGCAATAACTATAATAGTTTATTTCCTCAACATGTCATTGCGAGGAGGTCTTAAGGCCGACGCGGCAATCTATGAAGGTTTTCTGGATTACTTCCTCCGGATCAAGCACAGGGTCGTAATGACGAGTTCTTCGTGGTAGGAAAAACTTGGAAAAACACGGAGGGACAAAGCCCTTCTCAACATTTTAACCAATAGGCAAACTAAGCAACAGCCTTGATTTTCTTAACTCGCGCAGCGCGCAACGCTGCTTGCGCCGCAGCCAACCGAGCAATCGGAACACGGAACGCAGAACACGACACATAATCAAGCCCTGCGCGTTCGCAGAAATCAATCGAGTCAGGGTCGCCGCCATGCTCACCGCAAATACCAAGCTTGATATCAGAACGGGTTTTACGTCCGCGCTCGACCGCCATCTCAATCAATTGCCCGACTCCGTCTTGGTCAAGAGATACAAACGGGTCTTTGGCAAACACACCACGATCCACATAAAACGGCAAGAATGATCCGGCATCATCACGGCTCATACCAAGCGTAGTCTGGGTCAGGTCATTCGTCCCGAAACTAAAGAATGCAGCCTCTTCGGCAATTTCATGCGCCATCAACGCAGCACGCGGCAACTCGATCATCGTTCCGACAATATACGGCAAGGCCACACCTTTGTTGGTGTAAATACGTGCAGCAACCTGATCGACCATAGCTTTCAGAACCGACAATTCTTTACGCGTAGCAATCAAAGGGATCATAATTTCAGGAACGACATTGACCTGCAACGCCGCCTCGAAAATCGCGATCACTTGCATCTCGTAAATTTCAGGATAGCTCATTCCCAAACGGCAACCTCTGTGACCAAGCATTGGGTTGGATTCAGATAACTCTGCCAAGCGCGCACGAACACGCTCTTCAGGAAGTTTTGCAGCAGCGGAGAACTGCGCGATATCCTTATCTTCATGCGGCAAGAACTCATGAAGCGGCGGATCAAGCAGACGGATCGTAACAGGCAATCCCTTCATAATCTCAAACAATTCTTTGAAATCCCCACGTTGAGCAGGAAGCAAAGCGTCGAGCGCCGCACGACGTTCTGCTTCATCTCTGGCAAAAATCATCTCGCGCACTTTTTGAATACGCTCAGGGTCAAAGAACATATGCTCGGTACGGCATAGACCAATGCCTTCCGCTCCGAAATCACGCGCAACTTTGGCGTCTGTCGGAGTTTCGGCATTGGCACGGACTTTCATACGACGCGCAGCATCCGCCCATCCCATGACCGTTTCAAAATCACCGGAGAGTTTCGGCTGCAAGGTCGGCACACGACCTTTCATCACTTCGCCCTTGGTTCCGTCAATCGTGACCAAATTGCCCTCGGTTAAAGTAACACCACCAGCCGTCATAGTCTTGGCCTTAAGATCAATCTGAATTGTACCGGCTCCTGCAACACAGGGACGCCCCATTCCTCGCGCAACAACCGCCGCGTGAGAGGTCATCCCGCCGCGCGTAGTCAAAATACCGCGTGCAGCGTGCATCCCGTGAATATCTTCCGGCGATGTCTCAATACGAACCAGAATAACATCTTCTCCGTTATTGCCGCGACGCTCAGCCTCATCAGCAGTAAAGACGATAACACCACTCGCAGCCCCCGGGGACGCAGGAAGTCCTTTGCCGATAACATCACGCGGCGCATTCGGGTCAAGCATCGGGTGAAGCAATTGATCCAATGCCGATGCATCAATACGAAGAACAGCCTCATCCTGAGCAATCAGTTTTTCGGCAACCATATCAACAGCAATTTTAAGAGCTGCTGCCGCCGTGCGTTTCCCGCTGCGGGTTTGAAGCATATAAAGCTTGCTCTGTTGCACTGTAAACTCGATGTCCTGCATATCCTTGTAATGGTTTTCCAACTGGGTGCGCACATCACAAAGCTGCTTATAAACATCTGGCATCACCTCTTCCATAGAAGGCAAAGCCCCCTCTTCCTTGGCACGCGCAGCCTTAGAGAGAGGCTGAGGCGTACGAATACCAGCCACCACATCTTCCCCTTGAGCATTCACCAGATATTCACCATAGAAATAATTCTCGCCCGTGGACGGATCGCGGGTAAAGGCAACTCCTGTCGCACAATCATCGCCCATATTCCCGAACACCATCGCCTGCACGTTCACAGCAGTGCCCCAATCCTCAGGAATAGAATGAATTTTGCGGTACGTCACGGCGCGCGGAGTCATCCATGATTTAAACACCGCTCCAATCGCCTGCCACAATTGCTCAATCGGGTCTTGCGGAAACGGACGCCCCAACTCGCGCTCAACCAACTCTTTATAATCTGATACGATCTCTTTCCAACCTTCCGCAGAAATATCCGTATCATTGGTCAAAGAGTGATAGCGTTTATAATCATCCAGAATATCTTCAAATTCATGGTGAGCAACTTCCAAAACGACATCACCGTACATCTGGATAAAACGACGATAACTATCCCACGCGAAACGCGCATCATTGGACTTTGCTGCCAACCCTTCAACCGTTGTGTCATTCAAACCCAAATTCAAAACAGTATCCATCATGCCGGGCATCGACACGCGCGCACCGGAACGAACAGAAACAAGGAGAGGATTTTCGGCATCACCGAACTTCGCACCGACATGCGCTTCGATCTCGGCCAAAGCATGCATGGCCTCTTGCATTAACTCCTGCGGATATTCTTTGCCGTGCTGATAAAAGTAAGTACAGACCTCAGTCGTAATGGTAAATCCTGGGGGAACAGGCAAACCGATAGAGGCCATTTCGGCAAGGTTTGCGCCTTTACCACCAAGCAAATTTTTCATGTCGGCTCGACCGTCACTTTTTCCCGCCCCAAAACTGTAAACCCACTGAGTCATGGCACTCTCCTGATGCTATAAATAATGATGGAAAACTATAACGTCTTAAGCAGCATAAGGCAAAGCCGATCATCAACGGCGCGGACTTCACCCACAGAAACGCTTTGACGGTCAAACACGACCCCCGCCCCGTCGGGAATATAGCCCATTCGGGCATAAAGCCGTTGCGCAGCCCCGAAATTCCCGGCAACACCGACCCCTATTCCGATATGGCTGACTTCTTCGACCCAAGCGCGGGATTCGCACGCCGTAACCAACTGCTCGCCTATCCCGTTGCGACGAAAATCAGGATGAACATATAAATCCTGTATCTCGGGAATACCCATAGACCGAAACGGCTGATAAAGCGGGAAAAAGTTCAAATGCGCATACCCGGCAATGGCTCCGTCCTGAAAAGCAATCAAAACCACGCGCTTGTCTTGAAGCTGCTCATCCAAAGAAGTCAGAAAATACTCAGGATTATTCTCATGCCCTTTGGCAAATTCCTGCAAAGCGGACACATCATCGCCTCGCATCGTACGAATATAAAAAGGGAGATCACTCATGCTGTTAAATGGAATAAAGAGTGAGGAGGCGTCTTATTATCAACTGTGCCGTCAGCCGTATAAATTGGCCCGGTCGAAGGTACTGCACGTGTCGTCTGAGACGAAACAGCAGACGGATTAAACTGGCGCGTCGCCAAACGACGCACGTCTGAAGATTCAAGCGAATAACGGCGGACAGGAGCGACTTGCATAAATTCTTATACCGCAAACCGCTTCCAAAGTCCGTAAAAATCACGAAGAATGCTGTAAATCATTTCTCATCCTATTCGTTAAATTTCAGCTAACACCGGAACTTTATCAGAAAATGTCCGAGTCATGCAAATTTCACAGAGCAATTCCGCTGTTTTTACCCACAAATCCACCCGAAAACCGCAAAAAACGTATATCCCCCCCCCTCTTGTCATCCTGAGAGCAGCCGAATTATATCTCTTTTTAAGTTTTACGCGAAGGCACGAAGCTTCGAAGGGAGCAACCCCGAATGTAATGCTGAGAGAGGGATTGTATTTATTTCTTCGTACCTTCGGAACTTCGCGTAAAAAGAAAGTTAGGAGCTGTACCAGAAACTCATGAACGTAAAAACGCGTGAACTTAAAGCCCCGCTATAAAAAAGCCCCGAAAATTCGGGGCTTTAAAATTCAGGAACGAAGGCAGCTCTAAACTTCCAAGATCAAGCGCTGTGGGTCTTCCAACGCTTCCTTGATACGCACAAGGAAGGTCACAGCCTCGCGACCGTCAATCAAGCGGTGATCGTAAGACAGAGCCAGATACATCATCGGACGCGCTTTAACCTCACCGTTTGGCATCGCCATCGGGCGCATCATGGTTTTGTGCATCCCGAGGATTGCCACTTGCGGAGGGTTGATAATCGGTGTGGACATCAAAGACCCGAACACGCCGCCGTTAGTAATAGTGAATGTACCGCCTGACATTTCGTCAACGGTGATTTTCCCCTCACGCGCACGGCTTCCCAAAGACGCGATATCTTTTTCGATTTGCGCCATGGATTTCACGTCGCAATCCTTCACGACAGGAACAACCAAACCTTGCGGGGTCGAAACAGCCACAGAAATATCATAGTAATTTTTGTAGATGATTTCATCACCGCTAATCTCGGCATTCACAGCAGGAATCTCGCGCAAAGCATTCACAGCCGCTTTCACAAAGAACGACATAAAGCCAAGCTTCACGCCGTGCTTTTTCTCGAAACTTTCTTTGTAAGCATTGCGCATGTCCATAACGGCCGTCATATCGACCTCGTTAAATGTGGTGAGCATAGCCGCCGTGTTTTGAGCTTCCTTGAGACGCTCGGCAATTTTCTGACGAAGACGTGTCATTTTGACTTTTTCTTCACGCGGGCCTGCCGCACGTGCAAGAACAGGAGCTGCAGGTTTCGAGGCAGATGGAGCCGCAGCAGGAGCAGCCTTCGGCGCTTCCATATGGGCAATCACATCACCCTTGGTCACGCGACCATCTTTGCCTGTACCCGCAACATCCGCAGGATTAATATTGTTATCAGCCGCAATCTTCTGAACAGCAGGAGATTGCTTGGCAGCCGCAGGAGCAGCCACTGCAGCGGGAGCAGACTCATTAGCAGCAGGAGCCGCCGCTTTTTTCGGTGCCGCCGCTCCACCTTCGGAAATTTCACCGAGAACAGCACCAACTTCAACAGTCTTGCCTTCCCCGAAAGAAATTTTAGCAATAACACCGGCTGCAGGAGCGTTGACTTCCAAAGTCACTTTATCGGTTTCAAGCTCACAAATAGGCTCATCAGCCGCAACAGCTTCGCCCTCTTGTTTCAACCATTTGGACACAATTGCTTCAGTAACGGACTCACCAAGTGTAGGAACGAGAATTTGGGTCATGACTTTGATTTTCCTGATTCTTCTATAACAGTTTGACCCCAAGACCATTCACCTTTTTGAGCAAAAAATCAAGGGGACACACGCAAGAAATAGCCCTTATTCATACGAATTAGGGAATCGGGAAATATGAGAAACATATGAGTAACAATATTGAAAATATCAATGCGGGCCTGAATCAACAGAGGCACGATCCCAAGACTGGCCTTTACCATTTTGGGACTTGGAACCGACAAGCCCGCGTAAAGTTTCGATATCATAACCCGCAACCAATGCATCCGTATAAACATCAACAATCATAAAATAACGATCATGGCTTCCCGCAACAGGACGCATTTCTTTGGGTAACCCCAGAACAAATTTTCGACCCGGCTCTCGAATATCCTTTTTCGCCTCTTCTCCGAAAACAGTCACCAAAGGAATAACCGTAACCCCGCGCCCGTTATGATCCATTCTAAATCTTGGTAAGCTCACACGCTGCCCAGTCTCCCCATCAAAAGTAACCAAACGCGGCTTGTGGAGATGAGAATTAAAATGGATCAAGACAGGATGAAATTTCCCATCAAACAAATCTCTGGCCAGATTGATAAATCGAGAAAATTTTGTTTCGCCTACACCGGCACGCTGTTGAATATTTTTGATGACAAATTGATCCCAAGAGACAACCGAACTTCCATAAATAATTTTGGCATCCTGAAGCCTCTCCAAAGGCAATCTGCTGATAACGCGAAACAAATCACCAGCATTTTTGACAGAAAAACTCTCACGATCGGCAAGATCGACATACTCAGGACGGAAACGCAGGATACCTTTTTCATCCTCTTCAAAAAACACATTACGCCCACGGGACACACGCCCCGAAGCTCTCTCGTTAAATTCAGGAGCTAAAGAATTCATATAAATAATTGGGCCTTTTGAATAATCAAACTCTCTCTCACGAGAAGAATATGGATCGCCGCGCAATTCACTGATGCAATCCTCACTATGACCGGGGTTATCTTTTCGATTGCTGATCTTAAAATGCCCGCGCACGCGGATATTTCCCATGCGCTTACTTTCTGGGACATAGGTCATAAAAGCCTGCTCACAATCGGGGCATAACAAAGTATGCCCTTTGTGATCCCCGTCACTATCAAGATAAACCTCACGCCCCGTAATCACCCCTTTATGATCTTGACGAGGAAGCAACACAGGCGCGCGCGTCACCTCATCGATGACGTATTGATATTTTACGCCTCGACTGGGATCAAATTTCTTTGCCTGCTGGGACGTTCCCATAACCTGCACTCCGCACAAAAACACTACGCATTGTTTTATAACTTAAAATAAAACGAAATAAAATATCTCTCTCGCCCGCTCTTCGAAAGCACCCCTATCCCACTTCAAAAAAAGCCCCTTACTTTACCCCAAAGCTATAATTATGTAAATATTTAATTTCAACAAAAAAAGCCCCGCCGAAGCGGGACTTTCGAAAAATCTATGCAATCAAACGATTACTGAACAACACGGACATAAAGACCGCAGTTTGCAGTACCAACATTTTCATTATAAACACCGGAGTTAGAACAATCTGTAGCCTGAGCGTTGGCACCGATAGCAATCACAGAACCGGAGTCAGAATTACCATCATCCATTTTACGGTCAATTCGCGCAGACTGACTAGGATTTAGTACTAATCCATCACCGGCAGCACGAGCTGCTCCCAACTTTTCATCCCATCTTACATAATGCCCAGCGGCCAAAGGGGCAACAGCACCTGTAACAGCACCACCAGCACTAAAAACAATATGCATTGTACCGGCAATATTGGAAGCAACCATGTTAACGTTAACAGCTGAACCTACACCAGTTGCAACCTGAGGATCTACCCCAGAGAACATATCAGATGCTACCAATTGAGCCAAAGCGGCACTATTTTCGTTACTCGTATCGGTAACATCAGCATTACTTGTACCAATCTGACCATTCCCGTTACCAGCCTGACCACAAGTATTTGTACAGTTTGGAACACGGTTAGCAGGTGTACCAATATCCCCCGGATATCCGGCAAATTTGTCACGGAATGTGTTGATACCGGTTTCAAAGGCTTTCAATTGAGCCACAGAAGAAGAAATACGGGCGTTACCGATCAATTCTTGGCCTTTCAAGATACCACCGATCAAAAGACCGATAATAATCATAACAATCGCCAATTCCACGAGGGTAAAACCGCGTTCGGACTGACGAGTTTGCATGGTAGATAATGTCATAGAAAACTCCATTCAGGTAATAATGAAAAATTAATCCCGCTCTCCCCCCCACACGAAAATGCAGGTTTGAATCAGGTTCACACAGTATATACAAAAATAGCCAAAAGACTATCCCGCAAGTATTAGAATGCGGGTTTTTTTATTAACAAAAGGTTTCAAAAACAGTTTTCAGATTCTCATTTTGACAAGATGAGAAGATATTTTCCAAAATCAAGAAACTTTCTTCTGTTGGGATCGATATTCACTCGGAGTCACCCCGACAATATCTTTAAAAACCCTATTAAAAGTCGGCACAGAATTGAACCCAACCTGCTCGGCAACAACACTAACTTGAGCCTCAGTTTGCTCCAAAAGCTGCAAAGAATCCTGTACACGACGCTCATTGATCACTTGTGGCAGGCTTTTTCCGAAACACACACTAACCAACTTGGAAACTCTTGCCTCAGATGTCCCCAATTCCTTCGCCAAATCCATACGGGAAAAACTGGTTTCCTGATAAATTTTATCGAGATCAAACAAATTTTTTAACGTTTGCATAAGGTTTTGTTCGGCAACGCTTAAATCCTCGTCAGATAACTCTCGCCGTTCCAATTTGACCGATGGCGGATAAATCCTAAATAAACTGGTGGATGCAATATAAGCCATGCCACCACCTAGCACATCCCTCGCCAAGACAAAAACAGAGCCGACAACAGCTTCCGAGACATAAAGTAGCGTTACAAATAGCAGCAGCAAATTAATGATAACAAAGGAAATAATAAGCCAATAGCGCTCTTTTTTGCTCTCATTATCGTTACGCAACGATTCGAAACTCCCCCGAGAAACCCACAAGGCTGAAAAACAAAGCAATCCGGCAAGAATTCCCAAAATTAAAATGGCCTGCATCCGCAAATCAAGGGCACAAAGTTGCCACACCCCACACTCTTCAGGGCGATCGATCAAAAGCGCCCCCGCCCAACCTCCAAAAACCGCCAAAATCGGAACGAATAAATTCCCCCAATAAAAAGCTCTAGGAAAAGCTCCGAAATCAGCAACTTGCAAAATAAGCAAAACCGAAAAGGCAGGGAGAGCCATCCATATTCCGTTTTGCAAAAATGCATACAAAGGGATGTCTGTGGACAATCGGCTCTGCCCTAAATCAAAGAAAAATCCGGCACCCAAAACCAGAAAACACAAAACGGGGACGACGACGTGGCGAATATGCCCTGCGCGAAAGAGAATATAGACGATAACCGCAACGGCCTGAACGAGACCAATTAGGGAAAAAATCTCGTTCAAAGCAAAAGAAAATTCGGGTACAGGCTGACTAAGAATGCTCATTGTCCCTGACATAGAGCATTTTGACTTTTTTGAACAGGGTCAAGAATAGTATTACAGATATAATCCAACATAAAGTTGACCTCTGCAGGATGGAGATTAGCTGATTCAGTCTTCAAAATCTCGACCATCATATCATAGGCCAATTCTTTCTCCCCCATTTCCGAGGCAATAATAGACTTCATTTGCAACGTCCAACCGGGCATCCCTTTACGATAAACGCCGGCCAGCTCATCCGCCAATTCCATAGCCAACTTTTGGTCATCTAATTTATGACGCGCTAAAAATATAGACTGCCCCAACCAACGCCACTTCCCATCATCAGGATAAGTACCGACAACTCGCAAGTAATCAATGACAGGATAAAGCTGTTCTGGATTCTGCGTTGCACCAAAATAATACGCAGCAAGAGCCGGAATATAATTGGATTTCTTATTTAAAGAATTCTCCATCCAGAACCACTGCTCGAGATGATCGTAGTTATAATCTTTCAAAGCTTGGTCTTGTCCGGTCATATTCCCGAAATTTTGAATGGTCAAAGCACTGGATCGATACGCCAACTCCGGATCACCGAGAAAAGCCATAGTAATAGCCAAGGAAGACGGGGCTGGAGGAATATTCGTCCACTGCGGTAGCTTATCTTTTGTATAAAACATCGCAGCAACATTTAAGGATAAAAAGAGCAGCAACAGGACAAATACTTTTGCCCCAACCCTCTGACATTCCTCAAAAAAGCGATCCATCATCAGAACTGACGTCTCTTCAAATCAAAAATTGTGGCGCACATTAATAAGCCAAGAAATACAACCCCTTGGGCGATAACGCTTAACCAATCCGAGAGATCAACCTGACCATAAATAAGCCAGCTGGTCTGAACCATTAAATCAAGGCGCGGAACAATCACGGCCACAGCCTGCATAATCCACGACAACCCTTTGTAGATCGTAAAGTGATCGACCACGTCATAACTATGAACGATAGAAAGCAAGCCACCCATCATACGAGACAACACATAAAACCCGAGAGAAGACAATCCGGCAGAAACGGGGCTACCCAAAACCATCGCAAAGAAATAAGCAGTATTGGCGACCAGCACAAATTCAAAGAAAACTCCGAATGACCACAAAGCCAAACCACTCTCCAATCCCTCACCTTGAGAAAATCCTAGAACGAGAATAGTCAAAAATACGGCAGCAAAAAAAGCCAACGCCGTAAACGCCAAGACATGAGATACAACAAAAGAAACTCTGGAAATCGGTCGTGTCAGTAAAAACTCGACATCACGCGCATCAAAAGAACGCCGCGTGTAAAAAACAACAAACAACACTAACCCTATCAAGGACAGAAGGCGAACCCCTCCACCGATATAAGTTACAACAAATTGATCCTGCTCGATAATGGCAGCAGAACCGGAAAAAATAGAAAGACACGTCCCTAGCAAAGAGACCGCAACAACTCCCCAGAGCATGCGGTCTCGAATAGCGGCTAGAAGAACGTATCGTATCAATTGGATAGACACGACTTCTCCTTAATTAAATTACATTTTCACAGGGCGGCGATCCTGACCGAACATACGGTACAACTCACGATCCGTATTATGAATGCTCTGTCCGGCACTATCAAGAATAGTTGCCTTCATGAAAATAACCAATTCGGTCTTCCTAACTTGATCTCCCTGAGAACGGAACAAACCGCCAAACAAAGGAATCTCGCTCGCAACCGGAACGCCTTCTTGTGTTGAGTTAGTACTATCTTGAAGCAGACCACCCATAACCATGATCTCACCGGATCCCATATTCAGAACAGAATCAACTTCCTGAACATTCACAACAGGAACGCGGGATTCGATGTCCACATTGTTCTGCGCAGCAACAAACGCAACACCAGGATCAGAAACAAATTCATTAATCTTGGTAACTGTCGGACGAACCTGCAAGGAAACCATACGGTTATCAAGGTTTATTGAAGGAAGAACATTAATCAGAACACCTTCGGGAACCGTCTTTATTTCCGAGTCAACCTGAACACTGGTTGTCGCATTGGTTCCGTCAGACGTCGTATCACTATCAACATCAAGTTCGAAATAAACCTGATTTTTAGCAACGTTTAGAACCGCAGACTGATTATTCAACACAGTCAAACGTGGGCTAGCCAAAGCATGAACCGTTCCAAAACGGGACAAAGCATCAACAAAAGCACCGATATCATCTCCGGCAAAAGAGAAGGCAACACTATTGGCTGAAGCAACAGAGAATGCAGGCTTACCTAAATTGACCCCGATATCAAAATCACCAATACGATCCAAAAGCCCCCAATTAATACCGGTTGCAAATTCATCCGTCAGAGAAACTTCAAGAACTTTGGCTTCAATCAAAACCTGAGCCGTCACAGAACGCTTTAACTCCGTCAGATATTCATCAATCTGTTTGTGCAATCGCTCATTCGCATAAACAGAAACAATACCGGCCTGACGGTTCATGGAATAGCTTGGCGTAAAGGAAACTTCATTTTGAGCGGTACTTCCACCCTGCAAATTGCTTGGCAAAGACTCGACACGCAATGTTGGAGGAGCTGTAACCGCTGCAGGTGTTGCCCCTTCAAGATCTTCCAAAGGAACAGAGGATGGTTGCGCTGAAGACGCAGGCGCAGGAACAGATTCTACCGGAGTATTACCAATATCAACATTGGTTTCCACACCATCAGCACCACTAACCGGAATAGAAAGATCATCACTCGGCAACGCAACAGGAGTAGAAATATAATAATCTCCTCCCGCCCGTGGAGCGACAGAAGCAGCAGCAGAACCATCCTGCAAGGAAGCCCCGTCAACAGGAGGCACAGGAGGATTATTTGGAGACGCCGTCGTCAGAGTAATCTGAGGGTCTTCAGCCGTCCGCAAATAACCACGATTGGCGTTGGACTCAAGAATTTGCTTAATATTTACATCCAGTTCGGACCAGAAATCTGATTCAGACTCACTAGAAACCGAAAACTTGGAACCTCCGCTAACACCGCCGGAAGAACCTCCGCCACCGCCGCTACCTCCGGAAGAGGCCACAGAAACATCAGTATCCATAGACGAGCTGTTTTTACGCACAAAGCTCAAATAATCGATTTTGTAGTTTTTGGTGTAGGGTGTATCTAATTCAATACGCAAAGTCGTATCATCAAACTTGTAACGCAAACCGGAAATTTCACAAATACGATCAATAACGACATCCATAGGACGGTTACGCGCTGTAAAAATTATCGATCCGGTAATACGGGGGTCAAGCTCGATATCGTAATCCGCTTGTTTTGCAAGCTCGAACAAAGCCTCACGCAAAGGAATACTCTGGTTGATGGCAACAGAAACCAATGGCATCGGGCGCATAGACTTCACATCTTCAGCAACATAAGGCTGTAAGGATGGAATATCGCTAGCAACATCACCAACGGAAGAAAATTGAAGATCACGAGGAGACAATGCATCCCGATAATCCTGAAACTCGCTATTGGTTGTCCGGTCAATTTTGGTGTGGTTATTTGCCAGATCACACCCGGAGGCCGGCAAAAAAACGGACAAAGCAATCAAACTTGTAACCGTTGTCTTAAAGGGAAAAGCTTTCAGTGTCATGGCAAAAACTCTGCGAAAAATATGTCGAAATTGAACGAAAAGGATGGGCGCACTCTTGCGAACGCAGACTGATTCTATCCTATTTTTGATATGATTACTATAGGGAGGGGAATAAAATTATTCGGAAATTGTCAAAAGCGAAGTATCCATGCCCGACAATCCGGAACTCTCACCACCTAAGCGAGACTGCTGCAGCTTGATCTTCATATCCCCCGGCATATCGCTTTGGGACATAGCAACATCTTCGGTGATCACGCCCGTCTGGAACAAAGTCAGCAAAGACTGATCAAAAGTCCCCATTCCGAGATTTTGGTTCGCCTCCATAACATCGCGGATTTTTGAGATTTTGCCTTCTAAAATCAATTCTTTAACTAGACCTTGATTAAGCATCACTTCAAGAGCAACTGTCATAGCTCCGGACTTGGTCGGCACCAAACGCTGCGAAATAATAGCACGCAAGTTAGTGGCTAAGTTCAAACGAATTTGCTGATGCATATCCTCATTGAACAAATTCACAATACGTTCAATAGCTTGATAGGAATTGTTCGTGTGAATTGTTGCTAAACACAAATGCCCCGTTTCTGAAGCGGTTAAGGCCTGCTCCATCACTTCACGATCCCTGATCTCCCCGACAAGAATAACATCAGGGCGCTGACGCAAAGCATTTTTAAGAGCCACTGCATAATTTTCTGTATCAACACCAACTTCGCGCTGCGTCACAACACAGCTTTTATGCTCATGATAATATTCAATCGGATCTTCAATTGTAATGATATGCCCTTGGGAATTGGCATTCCGGTAATCAATCATAGAGGCCAAAGTGGTTGACTTCCCGGATCCGGTCATACCGGTCAGCAAAATCAATCCGCGTTTCAACATAGAAAGCTGCTTCATGAGTGGGGGCAGACGCAATTCATCAAAAGACGGAATACGAGAAATGATACGCCGAATAACCAAAGCCGGATGATGGCGCTGTTGCAAAATATTCACACGAAAACGCCCATGAGACCCCATATCGATAGCTGTATTCAGCTCCATTCGCATTTCAAAATCACGTCGTTGACGCGTCGTCAGAATGGTCGTCAAAATATCATTCATCTGCGCAGAATCAATTGGCTGAGAAGATACGGGAGACAAGCGGTCATCTACACGCAGCGTAGGAGGAACACCGACGGTTAAGTACAAATCCGTTGCATTTTGACGGTTCATTTGAACCAGAAAAGAATAAATAGGAGGCTCGGTCAAAATGAATACCCTTCATCAGCATTAATATCTTCCATAGGAGCATTCGCCTGAGCTTTTTTACTTGCCCCACCTTTCGCAGCAGAGGCCATACCGCTGTCACGATCCCCACCCTCTTCATCAGTCGCTTTCATCAGCGCAGCACGAGCTTCTTCTTCATCAACGATGCCCTGATCAAGAAGACTTTCGATAGAATCTTCCATCGTAATCATCCCGTATCGTGAACCGGTTTGAATCATAGAATACATTTGAGGAATCTGATTTTCACGGATCAAGTTACGAACAGCGTTGGTTCCAACCAAAACTTCAAAAGCCGCCGCACGACCTTCTCCCCCCTTACGCTTCAAAAGCGTTTGAGCAATAACCCCCTGCAAAGAACTAGATAACATTGAACGGATCATTTCCTTATCCCCCGTCGGGAACACGTCAATAATACGGTCAATTGTTTTGGATGCAGAGTTAGAGTGCAAGGTTCCAAACACCAAGTGCCCCGTTTCAGCAGCCGTCAAAGCCAAAGAAATCGTTTCATGGTCACGCATCTCCCCCACCAGAATAACGTCAGGGTCTTCACGAAGCGCACTTTTCAAAGCACGAGAGAAACTTTGCGTATCGGTTCCCAACTCGCGGTGATTAACCAACGCTTTTTTTGAAGTGTGAAAAAATTCAACAGGATCTTCAACGGTCAGAATATGCTTTGGCATCGTCTCGTTAATGTGATTAATCATAGAAGCCAAAGTGGTCGATTTACCGGAACCCGTAGGACCGGTCACAAGAATAATACCTTTTTCCAGCTCGGAAAAACGACGCATGATCGGCGGAAGATCAAGCTCTTCCATCGTAGGAATAACAGAAGGAATGGTACGAAAAACCGCAGCAGAACCATTACGGTTAGTAAAGGCGTTTACACGAAAACGAGCCTTTTCCCCAAACGAAATAGCGAAATCAAGTTCAAGATTCTTTTCAAACTCCGCACGCTGGTCATCCGTCATAATCGAATATAACATGCCGCGAATATCTTCATTGGAAAGGGATTCAGCCTTCAAACGTTTCAAAGTACCATAGACCCGAACAATCGGAGGGTTCGTCGCACTCAAGTGCAAATCCGATGCATTATTCTGCATAACGAAAGCAAGAAGCTGGGTGATATCCATAATGTTCCTCCAAAGACGAGACCCGTACTCTATTCTTACCCGACAAAAGCAAACGGAAAGTAAATTTTTGCGGGTTTTTTCATGTGAATAGGACGAAAAAAGAAAGAAAAAGAAAGAATAAGCAAATTAAACGTGCAGCAAGAATACCATTCCACAAAGAGATAATAAACCCATAATCCATACCATAGGCCTGTTCTTTATCAGATCAATTTTGCGGGAAACGCCTCTAATTTCTGAAAGAATAGTTAAGGACGCAATAAAATATGGCAACAGCACGGCAAATCCGATATTTACGATTAAGGGCTGAACCATCCCGACACATAAATAATAAGTCGCAAAAATCAAACCACTATAAATCTCGATAATTGGGTAACGCGCAGGAATCGTCACATGACAATACCGGCAACATCCTCTCTGAAACAACCATGAAAAAACAGGGATCAAATCAGGGATAGATAAAGTGTGGCAACAATGGGGACATTGGGAACGCGCAGCCTTTCGCCCTTCCCCATCTTTCTTTTCATTTGAGAAAATCCAGCTTTCCCCGCGCATCAACCGAAATGACACAGCAGAAGAATAACTCCCCAAAACAGTGCCGATCACAAAAGTAAAAAGCCACAAGATCAAGCGATAAGAAGGATCCGAATATAATATCGGATCCCCCTGATAAAAAAGATAAGAGAATATTTCCGGATGATCCAGCATTCACCAACGATCTTAATAAGAACGCAGTCGGGTCAAACGATCATAGACAACACCGCGAGACAATCCGCCTCCCGATACGGCATCAACTTCCAAAGCTTTCTCATAAAGAGAAATAGCCTGAGGAATTTGATTCATACGTTCACTCATAATCGCACGGTTAAAATAATGTTGAGGATTATTAGGCTGCATGGAAATCGCCTTATCCAAAGCCATAACGGCATCTTCCAAATTCCCAGAATCCGCCAGTGATATAGCAAGCTGCGCCACCAAAGTCGGATTATCAGGATATTTCTGGCGCAGCTCCAATAATTTACTCAAAGCAACCGCAGGATGATCATTGCGAATAAGACCCGAGAGATTAATCGCCGCCTGAGCATTATTCGGAGAAACAGCCAATAGCTCTTCATAAGTAGAAATAGCCCTCGCATTCTCGCCAATTTTCTGGAACAAAACAGCCCGTCCCATCAATATCCTTGGATCTCGAGGATTTAAGGCATAAAGTTCATCAAACATAGTTTGAGCAGCATCAAGACGATTCAATTTCATAGCGCGATCAGCCGCAACAATTTTACTCTCAAGCGAGGTTGTCTCGATAACAACTTTCGAAGGCGTTTTTGCGCTCTTTTGAGTTTTTGAACTAACTTTGGAAACACCGGAAGACCCGTTTTTATGAACGACAATAATGCTCTCAGTTTGTCCGCGTGAGGGATTCATGGAAGGCGTCGGCAACCGACCGATCACCTCACCCGGAGGCGCATCAAAATAAACCAAAGAATTTCCTGTATCAGTTTCAGGCTCACCCTTGGGCGCATTCAATTCAGCTTCACTCGGTTTTTCATTGGAAATATCATCCACCAAAGTAATTTTCTGAGGGGCCAATTCTTTAGGCCTAAAAATTTTGGCATTCCCTTCAGCAGGAACGGCACGAATCACATCAGGTTCAGAAGGAGCATCTTGCGCAACTTCCTCGGCAACAGGAGCGACTGCAGGAGGAACAATCTCAACGACAGCCTCATCAACAACGGGAGGCATGTCCGCGCCCCCAGGAAGATCAACAGCCCCATCCACAACAACATCTTCAACAGAAGTTTCCACAGGCAAATCTGATACGACATCCCCAGTCACATCAGGATTAATTTCAAATATAACCGCTCCATCAGGGGCAGAATCTGAACTCATATCAGGTGTTACTTCAGGAGGAACTTGTCCGATAACCATGCCCTGCTCTTCATTTGGAACAGGCGGAGCAACCAATTCATTATCAAGAACGGCCTCTTCGATAGGGGGAATAACAACTTCTTCCATTGTCTCATTATAAGCCGCGGGCTGAGGGGGCATTCCCTGATCAAGACCTCCCACACCGCCACTTCCGGAGGCATTACCAGCCCCGCCAAGAAGAGACGTCATATCAGAAAGAAGACTACCCGCCCCGGTATCTTGAACAATATTTTCTTTGATCTGATGAACAATTTCTGGATTGTTCATATAAAAAAACCCACCCGCTCCACCGATGGCGATAAGAGCAACCCCAGCCATCAACAAAGGAGACGACGATTTCTTTTTAGCTTTTTTACCTTCAGGTATAGGGGCAAAAATTCCGGACTCGTCAACACCATCATCCAAATCATTGAACTCATGCAAATCATCTTCGATAGCAGAGCTGGAATCAGAAGCAGAGATATAATCGTCCTCAATCGGATCAGAAGAACTTGCAAACTCTTCTTCGGCAACCGGAGTAACAACATCAAAATCATGAGAAGACTCTGAAACTTCGATGATAACATTGGTGTCATCATCTTGAGAGTCACTATCATTTTTTTGAGGAATTTCGGCCTCGAACATGGCCTCAAATTCTTCTTGATTGTTGTCTTGTTTGTTATCAGACATAACGCTCACCCGGGATGTTGAAAAGGCAGGACTAAAGGATGTTATCACAGCTCGCCAAATCAGACGAACCAGAATTGGGAAAAGGATACACTATTTATGCAATCTTGCCTAGGACTCTTGGCTCGAAACCAATGATTTTAAGAAAGGCTTTTTCAAGGGAATCTTCGGAATTCTCCGCTTTCATCTGGGAGGGAGCCCCCTGAAACTGACATTCCCCGCCATGAAGGACGGTAACAAAATCACAAATCTCATCCATATCAGCCAAAATATGGCTACTTAGCAAGATGCTACGCCCCTCTTCTTTGACCTGCATCAACATGGCCTTAACCAAGGAGCGCGCCAAAGGATCAAGACCACTCATAGGCTCATCCAAGATCAAAATTCGGCATCCGGTTAAAACCGTAGCAATCAAGCCCAGTTTCTGGCGCATTCCTTTGGAGTACGTCTGCACGCGGGATCTCAAAACTTGAGGATCCAAAGCCAGAGCCTCGCAATATTGCACCTTAAGCTCATCAGATACTTTTTTTCCGTAAAGTGAGGCCGTAAAGTCAATAAACTCGCCACCGGACAAAAACCAAGGGGGGTCAAACCGCTCAGGCAAATAAGCAATATCTTCACGAACATCGGACAAATGGCTATCTCTTCCATAAACCCGAACTTCACCCTTCATAGGATCCTTAAGACCAAGAATAGTTTTGACCAAAGTAGTTTTTCCGGCGCCATTCACGCCGATCAAGCCATAAAACTGGTTCTCCAAAACCTTAAGACTGATCCCGTGAAGAACTTTCTTGCGACCATATCCGGCATCAAGCTGATCCACACATAAAACACCATTCATCGGCAAGGAAGATTCTGAACTATTCGTCACAACAAACCAACTGCTAGGAATTAGCGCCAGGCAAGAACACCTTGGCATCAAGATTAAATCTCTGGTTAGGTCTCAAACGGACAGGGAAAATCTGATTAGAGAACTGATCAAACCATTTCAATTCGATAAAATCCTTAAAGACTTTTATATCAACAATTTCCGAAGGGATATTGTCAGGCGTGACTCTCAATTTATTGAGATAAACAACCCAATCTTTTTCCGAATTGAACAAAATACCGGCCAAAGCCAACTCTCTAAGCAATGTTGGTGGCCTGTAATTCGGATCATTAGGATCTCCCGGATCCCCCAAATCCTGCAAAGTCGGAACGCGCGTATTGAATCCGACACGAGCTTCGCGCAACAAAGCATGCTGCTGGGATGTAAAGAAAAGCGAGGGAACACTAGACCGTGTGTAGATTTGCTTTTTGTATTTTTCTTTAATTTCGCGCTCGATACTCTGCAAAATTTTAACCTCTGCAGGCAGATCATCATAAGAAAGGTTAGCGATAGAATCAATCGTCCCGAATGTCGAGCTTGGCTGACCGTCTTGAGCACGAGCCGGAGAAACCATAGCTGTTCCTGCCAAAATGAAGCCAAGAAAACCTGTAAGTAAACCAACCTTATAAAAACTCTTTGCAAGCATGTTAGTTCCCTCCCCCTTGAGCGGACAACTCATCATTGGCTGTCATGGTTCTCCAATCAAACTCGAACTTCCCTTTAATTAAAGGAACAGGATCGCCGCCCCCGATCTTACGCAACATCGCCGCGTTGAGAATTTCAACTCGCTCCAACTCCAATTTGGTCACATCAATACTACCGGGATATCGCTCCTGCATATACTTCAAAAGCGTATACACATCAACATCATCAAGGCTTTCCACCTCAACATCACCATGAGAGCGAATAACAATTTGCCGAGCATCCTCAGCCATTTTATTGGCAACGATCTCACCAGGCTTATAAGACAAGCTTGCTTTGAGAATACCAACACGATTGTTCAACTTGGAAAAATTCTCTTCAGCCTCGGAACGGTTCTGGTTATTAAAGAAACCTCTCGCCTCAAGATCCTTGAAGTCACGCAACTGACTTTGAAGCAGAATAAATTCTTCCTTCATCTTGGCCACTTCCTCATATTTTGCTTGAATTTGAGCTTTCAAACCGCTCAATTCACGCTCAGCCCGCTCACGTTCGGGGATAAGATACTCATAAACAGAATATCCACCGCCTCCGGCCAAAGCTAAAAGAACCAGAATAAAAATAACAACCTTATTGGAAAGACCTCTAACCATTTTGTGCGACCCTTCTCACGCGAATTTGAGCCTCGTACCGATCATCAGCACGTCGTTTGTTCGCAGTAATACCATACTCGACTTCAGAAGACCCACGGAACGTCGTATCACGAAGAGGAACCTCGACTTTGGACTCATATCCCATATCTTTTAAACGCTCGTTCATACGAGTAACAAGCTTGTTGATTTCCTCGTTACCCTCGACAATATTGATATTTCCGGCAAAACTAATCGTCAAAAGAACCATGGTTTCTCTTTGAGGAGCTACGTCTCCGGGCTTACGATTGGCCGCAGGCTCACCGCCAATGTTAGAAAACTCAAACTTATCCAACCGGATATCTTCCATGGAACGAGCAATAGGCTCCAAAACATCCAACGGATTAACAATTGTATTGGACACATCTCTACTAATAGCCAAAGCGCCTTTAATCAGAGGGATATCAATCCCCATCCGCTCTTTACGCTGCAATTCTTCCGCATAAATTTCTTCAATTTTCTTTTTCTGAATCTGTGCCACTTCCATGTTCACAGAAGTTGAATAAAGCTTCATCCCCTCATCAACTGCAACACCGGCAACACCGGCAAGCCCCAACGCAGAAATCATCATAATCACCAGAGAGGCTTGACGGGGCTGCTGTATAGCCTTGATCTCACGGGAAGAAAGCGGAAGTTCAAGAGAAAATTTACGAGCAACCCATCCTGCATGAAGGCTATCAGAATAATGATCTTCGTCTCGACCAACACGAATTCCAACCAGAGATGCCGCATCCTGAACAGTCAACGCATTGTAATTACATGGGGCATAAACCATCCCCTCAAGAGGCTCCGTATAATCAGTATCCCCGACAACGATCAGCTCCAACCCATCTTCAGGCGTATAACCAAAACGAGAGAGATAACTCAGTGTTGCTTGTAACTCTTGAGAAACATCAGCAGCCCAGACACCGGGATTATCAGCATCCGGCTCAACCACTGGCGTAACACGGGTCAAAGCAAGCTCTCCGTTACGAACTACGATCTGGCGCAACCCACCCCCGCGATGCTGGGAAATCAAAATCGACCAACGAGCACCGCCGCCGCCTCTTTTCTGAGATAGCTGCTTTACCAACTCATCAACCAAGCCGGTCGACTCAACGGGCAACAAACCATAGCCAACAACCTGCTGATCGACATTCGAAAGTGCTGTCATAATACGCCCGAACGCATCCGTAGATGGGACAGCCGCAAACAAATACAGGTCGCCCTTCACCGCTTCTTTATCACCGGAACTAGCCTCTCTAGCCTGCTTACTTCCGGATTTCAGAACCTTTGCAGCGCGCATAGAATAGTTCGGGAAAGCAACATTCAAACGACGCTGAAGAATATTCCCTTTATCAAAATAAGAAAGAACAGGGACCTTTTCTTTTCTGTAATGCTGCTCAACCGCATCATTCATGATCACAACGGAAGAAACCCCGCTTCTGTTAATCATATCAGAAAGCTTTTCTTCAAATCCTCCCTCTCTCCAATGAAGCAAATCAAGAAACTCAACTCCCCCACTGGAGGATTCATACACCCCAACCCCATCGTCCATAATAAGAAGAACGCAACGGGACGGAGAGATCAGAGAAGGCATAAGTGCAGACATAACAACCAACCGTTAAAAATCGATAGTTTCGAAACTGGAGTAGATCGGACCAAACACAGCCACAGCAATCCACAAGATCATAATACCAAGAATAAGAGTCAACATTGGCTCGATCATAGTAATCAACCCCTGAACAGCTTCATCAACATCCTTTGTATAGAATTCTGACACCTGGTTCAATACGGGGGTCAAATTACCTGACTCCTCACCAATTTTAATCATTCGCGTCACCATAGTCGGAAATTCTCCGGACGAGCCAAAAGCAGACGACAGCGGCGAACCGGCCTGAACCTGCCCCTGAACAACTTCCAAAGCCTCAATCAAAGCCAAATTGGAAACTGTTTGTTGAGCCGCTCTCAAACAGTTAATCACATCAATACCGCTGGAAAACAGAGCGCCAAAAGTTTGGGAATAACGAGCAATCGAAATTTTTCGAATCAATGGCCCCATAATCGGCAACTGCAACCACAGCGTATCCATTTGATACGCAAACCCTTCTGAATTTTTGCGAATAATTTTATAAGCGACAGTCGCAGCGACAGGAACCGTAAAGATCGCCCACCAATATTCTTGGAAAAATTCGGAAGTAGCCATCAAAGCCGTTGTATAAAACGGCAACTCCTGCCCCAAATTCTCGATAAACCCAACGATCTGGGGGACAACATAACCCATCATCACGGTAATCGTCATAATAACCACGACCAACAAAATGGTTGGGTAACGGGTTGCTTTCCGAACACGGGATTGCATTTCATCTAACCATTTCAGATACTTAATCAACTGGGTATAAGAAAGTTCAAGATCCCCTGTTTCCTCACCGGCCTGAATAAGAGAAATATAAAGGTTAGAAAAGACCTTAGGATAAGCAGACAAAGCCTCGGACAAAGAGCTTCCATCCGATACGTTACGATGCACATCAGTCATCATGTCTTTCAAAGTCTGATTTTCAGCAGAGTCACGAACATCCGCCAACGACTCAAGCATCGGAACACCGGCTGCCTGCATTTGTTGCAAATGCATAAAAAACTGAATCAAATCACGAACTTTAACTTTCGGGCGGAACAGAACAAATCCGGCGCCCGTTTTTGCAGACACAGGGGAACAACTGACAAGCTCCATACCGGCGCCTTGCAGCTGGTTATACAAATCCACCTCGTTAGCCGCCGACACGACTCCGCGAATCGGACGACCCCTAGCATTATAAGCTTTGTACTTATAGGGCTGAATGGTAACCTCCACCTAGTGAAAACCGCAGAAACAGTACATCTCCGCAATCAAAAGACCTAATGAACGTGGACAGCTCCGGCGACTTCTTCAAGACTCGTGACACCATCCAGGATTTTGAGGATACCATCATCTCGCATACTTTTGAATCCCTTTTGTTGAGCAACCCGCTTCATTTCAACTTTAGTTCCTCCACGAGCAATAATCTCGTCCAAATCTTCATCCAGCAAAAGGATTTCAGCGATAGCCAAACGTCCTTTATACCCCTGACCGGAGCAAGCGGGACACCCCCCTTGTCGCGCCTTATAGATTTGAGAATGGGAGCCATGCTCGACACCCAGAATTTTACACTCCGCCTCATTCGGCTGATACTCTTCCTTACAGGATTCACATAACTTTCTCACGAGACGCTGGGCAAAAACCCCGATAATTGCCCCGGCAATCATCCCGGGCTTCAATCCCAAATCAATCAGACGCGGAATTGCGCCAAACGAATCATTGGTATGAAGCGTTGTATAAACCTGGTGACCGGTCATCGCAGCCTTCAAAGCCATTTCTCCCGTCATTCCATCACGAATCTCACCGATAAAGATAATATCTGGATCCTGACGCAACAACGCCTTAATCCCATCCGCAAATGTCAGGATACCTTCTCTCACATGCGTCTGACGGATCATCGGCAAAGAATATTCAACTGGATCTTCCAAAGTCTGAATATTCACTTCCACCTTATTGATTTCATTAATCATTGAGTAAAGAGAGGTGGACTTACCCGAACCGGTAGGGCCAGTCACAATAATAATCCCTTCAGGACGAGCTTGAGCGGCACGAATACGCCCCAAATTTTCCTGACTAAATCCTAACTTATCCAAAGGCTTAATGGAGGCACTTTTATCCAAAACACGAAGAACAATATTTTCACCGTGAACGGTCGGTAATGAGGACACACGGAAGTCAGCTTCACGATCCCCGATATTCAAATTAAAACGACCATCTTGCGGCGCCAACTTGTCGGCAATATTCATCTTCGACATAATTTTGATACGTTGAGAAACACCGTTCCACAATTTTTTGTGCAAAATCTGGGCGGTAAACAGCACCCCATCAAGACGGTAACGTAAGCGAACAAAGTTCTCTTCCGGCTCGAAGTGCAAATCCGAAACCCCAGTTTTAACAGCATCAATCAGCAAAGCATTAACCAGACGAACAATCGGGTGTGAATAAGCTTTTTCTTCATTCAGCTTGGCAACATCATCAGCATTGTTTTTAGTGTCATCCAGCTCTTTTAGAATATCTTCGATCAAACTGGAATAGCCATAGGCCGCATCAATAGCATCCGACAAAATAGTCGGGGTGGTCACCATACAGCGAATGTCCATCCCCTTAGGCAAGACACGACGCAAACCATCAGTTGCAACGATGTCATACGGGTCAATCATCGCGACAACGACGACATTATCCTGAATAGAAATAGGCAAAACTCGAAACTTCTTGGCATCTGCCTTTTCAATCAAACTGAGAGCTTCGCCATCAAAAATAGTGGCTTTAGGATCAAAAACCTCATGCCCACTCGACTCGGCAAGAAACTGAATCAAGACTTGTTCATCGATAAACCCAAGATCGACAAGAACCTGCCCTAGCAATTTTCCTGAGATTTTCTTTTCTTGAAGAGCAACGCTCAATTGCTCTTGAGTAATAATACCCTGATCGACCAGACGCTCACCAATACGACCGCGACCATCCGTTTCACCTGAGGGAAAATTACCGTCATCACCATGAACACCGGCGACACCGCCGCCACGATTGGAGACATTTCGTCCCCCGCGAACCAATCCGGTTTGCGGCCCCTTTTGAATCTGATCGGGACGCGCAGGAAGATTGCTTCCGCCGCCTTTTCTATCATCATCTTCATTATTTTGAGTTAAATCAATAACTTCCATGGTAAAACTTCTAACATTCCCGAGTGTCAAAATGACAAATCAATAAGTACAGCACTTTCTAAATGGATAAATAACATCCAGCCTCCAAAGATTACCTGTGAATCGTAAAGAAAACTTGAAGATAAAAACCCGCTTTTTGCAGTGCGGCCATTTGTTACGATCAACTAGTTGCAAAATATAAAAAAACAGGTAAATTCTATTAACAAATTTACCTCATACTGATTTAAGTCATTAGCCACACAAAAAAAGAGAAAAAAGTTATGGCAACAGAAATTCGGCGTCTGATTTTCTCACACAGCGAGACAACCACAGCCATCCGCAACTACGGAACATCATTAGGCATGAAGTTTCCGGAGGGACGAGTTATTCGCGCACGCTATGCAGGTAACGCAGAATATGAATTTCACTCGATGAAGCAATTCAAGGCTCCGATACAAGGGGACTATAATGTCCGAGAGACTCCAAAAGCCATTACCCTAACCTTTTTCGATGAAAAAACCTTTGAACAGAAATTCATCAACCTGACGGCAGACTTTATTTCTGCCGCTCTGATTGAATATTCCATTCAAAACAAAATCATGATGCCTAAAAACGCTGAAAAAAACCTCGATCTGACAGAATTCAACGT
>JAGRKB010000058.1:44503-57222 GCA_020442425.1 Alphaproteobacteria bacterium
CCTATTAAAGACAGATGCACAATTTACCGAATTATATGACGGTCGGACGCCTTTTGTCCCTGCCCGTACTGGTTGCCATGATGCTCATCAATACTGAATGGGCAGCGTGGACGGCTTTAGGCATTTACACAGCTGGTTGCTTGACCGACTGGCTGGACGGATATATTGCCCGTAAATACAAAATGGAATCAGCTTTCGGAAAATTTCTGGATCCGGTTGCTGACAAAATTTTTATTGCGACCGTTCTTTTAACATTACTGGCCAATGACAATTTGCCATGGTGGGGATCGATTCCGGTCATCGTCATACTATCGCGTGAATTTCTTGTTTCGGGGCTTCGAGAATTTTTTGGTCCTAAAAATGTCCAGTTCCCAGTTTCCAATTTGGCAAAATGGAAAACCACAGCACAAATGTTTTCGCTAGGATTTCTGATTATGGGCGACTGGGGTGAAAAAGTTTTTCCACCCAACTGGGAAATGGGATACGGCCTATTGACGATAGCCACGATCCTGACTCTCATGACAGGGTGGACATACATGAAAGAAGGCATCAAACATCTCGACGAATAAGAGAATTAAAGGGACGATATGACTGAAAATAAAAAAACACTTTACCACGCCCTCACTCCTTTTTTGTTTCTCCTCGCACCGGAGAACGCGCATCAACTGACGCTCAAAGCGCTCCGCTGGACACCGCCCTCACTCCTGAATTTATTTTTTCAGAAAAAAACATCTTCTGCTTTGGAGGTTTGCTTGTGGGATCGCCGCTTTCCAAATCCTGTAGGCCTCGCGGCTGGCTTTGATAAAAATGCCGAAAGCATCAACAGCCTGTTCTCATTAGGCTTTGGTTTTGTCGAAGCGGGAACCGTGACCATCAAACCGCAGAGCGGAAACCCGACACCGCGTATCTTCCGTTGTCCCGAACAAAAAGCCGTCATCAACCGTATGGGCTTCCCCAATGGAGGAGTAGCCCTCTTTAAATCCAATCTCGAAAAATTCCTCTCTCGCAAACCACGCGCCAAAGGCGTTCTCGGGATCAATATCGGGATGAACAAAGACCAGACCGAACCGGCAAAAGATTATACATCTCTCATCAGAACATTGGCTCCGATGGCAGACTACCTAACCATTAACATTTCATCGCCCAATACTCCTGGTCTTCGCAACCTACAAGAAAAAGGCCCACTGACAGAATTGCTGACCGCAGTCTTAGAAGAACGCAAAAAATCATGTGGATCAAACCCGCCTCCCCTTCTGGTCAAACTGGCTCCGGATTTGAACGACCAACAACTGGAAGAAATAGCCTCTGTTGTAATGACACTCAAAATCGATGGCGTTATTTTAACCAACACAACATTAGAACGTCCGGAATATCTTCCCCAAGACTTTGCCAACGAAAAAGGCGGATTGTCGGGCGCCCCACTAACACAAAAGTCCACAGCCATCATCCGCAAATTTTATCAACTGACCAACGGACAAATCCCGATCATTGGAGTCGGAGGAATCTCGAATGCCCAAGAGGCCTACGACAAAATCCGCGCAGGGGCATCACTGGTTCAAGTTTATTCAGCTCTGGTATACGAAGGCCCGGGCCTTGCCAACCGCATCAATAAAGAACTGGCGGAACTATTGAAAAAAGACGGCTTCAAGTCGTTGGAACAAGCGATAGGAGCCGATAACCCGCCCCAAAATAAAGAAACAGGAGATCACCATGCCGAACAAGCAAAATCAGCGTGATAATCTTCCCAAATACCCGATGCTCTGGCTGGGAATGTATCTCTGCGGCACGGGAATGATTGCCTTAAGCATTGGTAGCGTTCTCGGCGTAATCGCCGCAGGATCAGCCATCGGCTTTTTTATTCTCGCCGGAGTTTTCGGATACGAAACGTTAACGCGCCGCACAGCAGACACAACACTAAGCAAACGGGTCGAAACTCTTGACCAACAACAAACCCGCCTTGTCCGAGAGATTGCCCGCACCCGCAACGACGTAGACGCTCTCAAAGATGATATGGTGGAAACAGCGCTAACACTTCAAAAAGAACTGAAGAAATACAACGCTCTTGTCCGTAGCGAAGAAGACCCGAACCCACCGGAGACGACGTTCGGTTCAGTCAAGAAATCTTTAGAGAAAATGGGCAACCGTATGCGCCCATCTTTCATGCCGGGACAAAAACCGGCAAATGAACAACAAGAATCGCACGTATCTGCTGCCTCCAAAACAGCAAAAGAAAAAGCAAAAGAAACCGTGCGCAAATACCAAGACATTTTAATGTCCTCTCCGAAGAACGAAAAACGCTCAGAGCGCATCATCGAGCGCGAAGAGATTCCCGAATACAGCAAAGCTGTTTTAAGCGAGCTAATCCACCAAGCCGTTCAAAATGATAAAATTGAAATCTTTGCGCAGCCGATTGTAAAACTCCCCTCTCGCCGCATGGCTTATCTGGAACTCTTCGCCCGTATTCGTGCGCGCGCGGGAATATATTTGCCTGCCGACACCTATCGCCCGTTGGCTGAAGAAGAAACCACAATAGAAAATGTCGATCATCTTCTGTTGCTGCATACCATTGATACAATTCGTTCAGACGCCAGAAAAAAACTGGAGATCGGATATTTCATCAACGTATGCGCAAGAACTTTTAAAAATCAACGCTACATGACCGACCTTTTGGAATTTCTGAAATCCCGCCGCGATCTGGCACCGCGCTTGGTCTTTGAACTCCAATACAAAGAATATCAATCCCTTCCGCCACAGACGATCCGCATCATAGACGGTCTCAGCCGCTTGGGCGTAAAATTTTCAATAGACAATTTGCCTGAATGGGATGTGGACGACGACATGCTGGCAGAAAACGGTATAAACTTCCTGAAAATTGATGCGGGTGAATTGGTCAATCTCTGCCGCACAGAACACGGAGAGATGGATTTAGCCCGCTTCAAATCCCGTCTGGATCGTTCAGGGCTGGAACTGATCGTCGAGAAATTCGAAACCGAGCAGGATTTAATCGAACTTCTTGATTTTGAAATCGACTACGGCGAAGGCTATCTGTTCGGCAGACCCGATCTTGAAATGGCCTACCGCAAACACGTCGCCTAACATTTAAATTGTGTCAACGTAAATTGCGTTCACGCCAAAACGCAAAGAACTCGCAAAGAACTCGCAAAGAACTCGCTAAGGACTGAAAGAAGCAAAAGGATAACATGATGATAAATGCAATAAAAAAACTTTGCGCCCCTCACGGAACTTCGCGCTCTTTGCGTGAACGACTTATTCTTGCCGCTAGTCTCATTCTGATTTCTTCATCTGCCCAAGCAACAGAACCTCAACACGCCCTCTCCCTATACGGTGACATAAAATACGCAGCAGACTTCACCCATTTTGACTATGTGAACCCTGACGCACCCAAAGGCGGAGCCGTCAAATTCCAAGCCATCGGAACATATGACAGCCTCAACCCGCATATTATCAAAGGCAACGCAGCCTCGGGAATAGACGCACTGACCAATCCGACTTTAATGGCTCAATCCTATGATGAACCCTTTACAATGTACGGCTATGTCGCCCAATCCGTAGAACGCGCAGACGATGGTCTTTCCGTATCATTCAACATCCGCCCCGAAGCACAATGGAATGATGGACAAACACTCAGCGCTGAGGATATCGTCTGGACATTCAACACACTTGTCAAAGACGGAACACCATTCTACCGCGCGTACTACAGCGACGTAAAATCTGTCACAGCCGAAACCGAAAAACGCGTGACCTTCACCTTCACGCATGCCGAAAACAGAGAACTCCCGCTCATCATCGGACAAATGCCAATCCTACCCAAACATTATTGGAACGGTAAGGATTTTGCCCAAAGCACACTGGAACCACCCGTCAACGCAGGCCCCTATACCATTACGGATGTCCAACCCGGACGCTCGATTGAATATACACGTAAGAAAGACTGGTGGGGCAACACCCTCGCCATCAATAAGGGACGCTATAATTTTGACAAAATCACCTACATCTATTTCCGTGATCCGAATGTTGCGCTTGAAGCCTTCTTTGCAGGAGAATACGACCTCCAACAAGAAAACATCGCGAAACTCTGGAACGCAGCCTATAACGTCCCTCCGGTCAAAGATGGTCGCATTATAAAGCAGGAAATTGATAATACCCGCCCCGCAGGAATGCAGGCCTTCATCTATAATATCCGCCGCCCTGTCTTTGTCGACCCGAAAGTCCGCGAAGCCCTTGCCTACGCTTTCGACTTCGAATGGGAAAATAAACAATTTGCCTACGGCTCATACGTCAGAACCCGTTCTTATTTCGAAAACTCGGAACTCGCTTCATCGGGATTGCCAACAGCGCGTGAGCTGGAAATCCTCGAACCTTACCGCGATCAATTACCCGAAGAAATCTTCACAAAAGAGTATAATCCGCCCAAAACAAACGGATCAGGAAATAATCGCTCTAATTTGAAAATTGCCTCCGACATTCTCGATCAAGCAGGTTACAAAGTCGGAGCCGACGGCATACGCGTTTCTCCTGAGACAGGAAAGCCGCTAGAATTTGAATTCACCGATGCCAACCCTGCTTTTGAGCGCTGGATTCTGCCCTTTATCCAGAACCTGAAAAAAATCGGAGTAAAAGCCACCTTCCGCGTGGTGGACGAAGCCCAATATATCAACCGCATGCAAACATTCGACTTTGACATGACAACCATGGTCTACGCCCAATCAGACAGCCCAGGCAACGAACAACGCGAATATTGGCTCTCGGAAAAAGCCGATATCAACGGATCCAGAAACTATATCGGCATAAAAAACATAGTCGTCGACTCTCTGGTAGAACAATTAATCAAAGCACAAACCCGTGACGAACTGGTAGCGCATTGCCGCGCTCTGGATCGAGTCTTGCAATGGAACCACTACGTCATTCCGAACTGGTACTACAACAAATGGCGCTTGGCATGGTGGTCAAAACTCGATCACCCCGAGAATTTATCGGGAACAACGCCAGCCATTCTGGACACTTGGTGGATCAAACAATAAAATAAAAATAAAAATTCTAACTGCGTACTGAACAGGTGAGACTATGACTACAAAAAATACAACCAACGCTACAAATCCGGAACATATGAAGCGAGCCATTATAGAGGCTTTTCTCTATCGCTTATTATCAGTAGATTCCGCTCTGGATTTCAACACAGAAGATAGAACTGTTCTTGCTCAAAACGAGTTCGAAAGCCTCTACCATCAGGATTTGAGAATCCTCCTCAGCGACTACGCAGAACATTTTGACCTTGCCCGAACCTTACGCGCCGACCAGATTGACCATAGAGCTTTTTCAAAACTCCCCGCTGACCTGACCCGTCTTCTTGAAACGCAAACACCGCCATCTTCCAAAACGCGATTCCTGACAAGAGATTTTGAGGATTGCCGCGCGCTTTATATTGATGAAACAACGCCTCTGTGCGAAAAAGTGGAAAGCGATATACTCCCCCCCGAGAGTTTTATCTTCAAAGACGGAGTAGATCGTGAAATATTAGCCCCTCTCACAGACGTATTCCGATTACTCAACCAACTGCTGTTCTTGTCAAAAACAGAAAATGCAGAAATTTCCGGGGAATTAGATATGGAAACAGTTCACGACGCCATAGAGGGTTTACACGATGAAATCACAGCAGAAGGTCTGGATTTTGATGAAGAATTTTATAATGAAGAAACAGAAACCGCAGGACGCCGAGCAGCCTACCTCAAGGCCAGCGAAATCATTAATGAATTAAAGAAACTAACCGTCGGCTCTGTCTTTTACACATTACCTATTCAGCCAACAACAAACCAAGCATGGATACCAACAGAATTTGGGCTACACTAAAACGGAACAAAAAATGAAAACAGCCATCATCATACCTGCTCGATTTGCCTCTACCCGCTTCCCCGGAAAGCCTCTGGCAATTCTCAAAGGAAAACCGATTATCGAGCATGTGTATGATATCGCGTGTCAGGCAGCGGACGAACACACCACCATTCATGTAGCAACCGATGATAATCGCATCGCCGACCATTGCGCGGAAAATGATATTCCCGTCATTATGACACCCGAAGACTGCGCGACGGGCACAGACCGTGCCATGGCCGCCATAAACGAGATGGACGACAAGCCGGATTTCATTATCAATCTGCAAGGCGATGCTCCGATGACTCCGGCGCATTTTGTCCGCGCTTTGATCGAAGAATTTTCAAAAAACAAATCCTCAGACATCATAACTCCTGTCACCCAACTCTCGTGGACAGAACTGGATTTACTGCGCGATAACAAAAGACAAACCCCATTCTCGGGAACGACCGCAGTTATTGACGAAAACAAACGCGCCCTTTGGTTTTCGAAAAATATAATTCCCGCCATACGCAAGGAAAATCGCCGAGACCTGCTTTCGCCTGTCTATCGCCATATTGGCCTTTACGGATATAAACGCGAAGCCTTGGAAAGATACGTAACTCTACCGATGTCCCACTACGAATATTTGGAAGGTTTAGAACAGCTTCGCGCACTGGAAAGCGGAATGACCATACAAACAGTCGTAGTAGATTATAGCGGCCTTCCCGCCATGACAGGCATTGATAGTCCGGAGGATTTAGCCCGTGCCGAACATCTTCTCTCTTAACAAAGGGACTCTTTTCACACTTCTGCCATCTTTATTTTTGGGAGCCATACTTCTTTTAGGGATACTCCCGCAAAGCGGCGACAATCCGCTGATGCTTGCCCCAACAATCCTGCTAACCATAGTACTAATTCTAGGCAATAAACTAAGCCGCATCCCCACCAATGACCCAATGCTTCTGCTGATTCTGCTGCTATTTCTGGTCTGGGGAGCAACAGGTCTCGCAAGCGTCACCCCTTTTCCGACAAAAGTCACATGGGTCATCTTTGCGACACTGCCGCTGACATACCTATTTGTGCGCACCGTCCCAAAAATTGATCTGACACTACCTCTATGCGCGATAGGAACAGGTCTCGCCTGCCATGCGCTCTACGAATATTCAATCGGGACGCATCGCCCCTCAAGCATCTTTGATGACGCCAATCTTCTCGGTCTAACCATCGCCCTTTGCATGGCTCCGACATTAAAGAATAAAAAGACGTGGATTTTATTCCCCATCATGTTGGTCGCCATGCTCCTCACCGAAAGCCGCACAGCTCTGCTGGCCTTACTCTTGGGCAGTGCAGGCTATATCGCGGCTTCTGATAAAATGTCCCTCAAAGAGCTTCTGAACAACTATTACTTCATAAAATTTTTGGGCGGCCTTACAATTCTATCTATCCCGCTTTTATTTTTCACCGACTTCGGTAACCGCATCATGCACACATGGGATCACGCTCAAGGCCGCCTCGCGATCTGGAGCGGCAGCGCAACCATGCTCGAACAACACCCCATAACAGGGTTTGGCTTGGGAACATTCCATTTGAATTATCCGCCCTTTCGCTTGGCGGGTGATGACTCATTGGGACTTATGGCGCACATGGAACCACTGCAATTTGCTATTGAATCAGGATGGATGGCAGGACTTCTGCTCTATGCGCTTTTTGCTCTGGCCATGTATCGCGCGCATACACACCACAAACCGACAGAAGCCGCAATTTTAATCGGCCTGTTCACAGCCATTCATATAACTTACCCACTCCATGTCGTGGGACTTATGATTTTATTGTCGGCAACACTGGCACAAACATCTCCGCCCTCAGAGACAAAAAATTCCGACACACAACCGCTTCTATCCTATTCGCTACTGATAACTTTTCTCTGCACGACATTAATTGCCTTGTCTGCAGGCTATACCTTTATGCTCTGGAACGAAGCCACCAAAGCTGCACGATTTCAGGATCAGGCTAAATTCGATGCCGCTCTGACTGCCTGCTTTGAACAAGGCGATCCGCAATTCCCTGATTGCCATACAATGGCGGCCCGCTTTTTGTCGCTCTCTCAAATTTCGGACAAAGATAAGCTGGAATTCCACCTGCAAAAGGCAGAACAACTTAATCCGTTAAACCCGGAACTGCCCTACCTACGCGCGCGCCACATGCAATTAAGCGACCCCAATAACATCACAACGCTGCAACCGCTCCTCATGGAAAGCCTGTCAAGAGACCCAACCTATTGGAAAGCACGGGAAATGTTGATAAAAATCCTGATGTCTCAGGATAATTACCGGGAGGCAAAAAAATATCTTGATCAGGGAAAAATTTACCCCTATTCCGGACAGATCAGAGACACCATCATGAAGCTAGAGGCACAAATCAATGTCCGCAACTAGAATAATCATAGCCCGCCACGGCAACACCTTCCGCGAGGGAGACACCCCGACCCGCGTCGGCGCACGAACAGACCTGCCCCTAACCGAAGGCGGAGAAGAACAGGCCTTGAAACTCGGTCATCATTTAGCCTCTATGGGTATAAAACCACAAGCCGTGTTCACCTCCGAACTCAAAAGAACCATAGACACGGCGCGTCTGGCCTGTGTTGCCATGGGGTGTGATACGCCCTCATCCCCGTTGAAATTTCTGAACGAGATTGACTACGGCCCTGATGAAAACCAGACCGATGAATTCGTCATCAAGCGTCTGGGGGACAATGTTTTGAAAGATTGGGATGAACAAGCCGTCATGCCTGACGACTGGTCTCCGCGCCCTGTCGAGATTCTGGTCAACTGGAAATCATTCCTGAAAAGTTGCACCGAAAACCGCAAAGGTCAAACAACGATGGTTGTAACATCAAACGGAATTGCCCGCTTTGCCCTGCCCCATACCCAAAACGGCGCGAATCTTCCCATGAAACTCAAAACAGGAGCTTTCGGCATTCTGGAACATGACGATACAATCGGAAATTGGCACGTTAAGGACTGGAATATCCGTCCATAAACACCCCAACATCCACAACTAAAAAGAATAAGACAACAAACCTCTGATAGCTGCTCTTTGAGGCTCTGCACGTATATCATCAGACATAGTGTCATCAATCTCCATACCACAAAACTCTGTTGTAAAATTGGCTTCAGTATATAATGCCGTTAACTGACGAACCCGTCCAGTGGGTTTTCCCATTTCGCTCATCAGCATGACTCCGTTATGATTTGGAACATCATAAATGAATTCATCCGAAACAACATGACAACCTTCTTTGATTACAGATCGAATAATATGGTCCGCAAAGAGCATGTCTTTATCAAACGCAATCAGAAACAATCCTTCGGGGAAAACATCAAGGGCAAAAATTTCCCCACCTGCTTCAGCATTTTCACGATTAATCTCAACATCCTTTTTAGGGGTTTCATGCAAATCAATGGCTGCCGTAAATTTTCTGGTAAGACTCCCTCGAAATATCCGAGAATGCAACTGTTTCAATGATTCCGCAAAAGCCTGCATTTCCTGAGATTTTGCCCCTTCAGGAAAAGCATCTCTGTTGGGATCAATTCTACCCTCTGTACATCGAAGCTCCTTCTCGTAAGGTCCGGGACACAGACAGGGATAAACAATAAAATTACTTTGGTTCATAAGGGATGCGGCTTCATCCTCCGCAAACCCCAATGCTGCAAGTGGCCCACCTTTCTCGTATCCGTGAGTTCCTCCGATAATAATGTAAGTCGGTTTACTAACATCAAAATCGCCGATAAGGACACAATACAAATCATGGGTAACATTCTTAATCACTCCACTCTTGGCATCACGGGAACTATAAGAAGCCGATCCATATTGATAGATTTTAAAACCTTCCCTCTGATCTAGATCCTTAATTCTGGGAACAAGAGTCAGGACATAGTCCCTGCTTGGAACAACAGGCTGATCTTTGTACCAATCTTGAATTTGCTGTTCACTCCATCCTGCCATAAGAGACTTCTCCATACTATGAATGATACCAATGCAGACCCTACCCCTCAATTATAAATTATGTCAATAAAAATTGTGCTGTATCCCTCCCATCAAATGTGATTCAATACCGCCCATGTTGACCTATATCCTTCGCCGTCTTGCGCTGATCGTCCCGACCATTTTCGGGATTTTGCTCGTCAGTTTCGTTGTTATCCAATTCGTCCCCGGCGGCCCCGTGGAACGGATGATAGCCCAATTGCAAGGTCACGGAACCGAAGCCACAGCGCGCTTCTCGGGCAATACAGGCGATATGGCGAGCGCCGCTCTAACAAGCCAGATGACAGGACAATCCTCAGGCTATCGCGGGTCACAAGGTCTAGATCCGGAATTTGTCAAAGAACTCGAAGCTCTTTACGGATTTGATAAACCCGCCCATATTCGTTTCTTCACGATGCTGGGCAATTATCTGACTTTTGATCTGGGGGAAAGCTATTACAGAGACACCAAAGTGGTTGATCTGGTTTTTGAGAAAATGCCGGTTTCCATTTCATTGGGCTTTTGGTCAACTTTACTGATTTATCTGATCTCGATACCGCTCGGCATTAAAAAAGCCGTCAAAGACGGACAGGCCTTTGATATCTGGACATCCGCAGTCATCTTTATCGGCTACGCTATTCCGTCTTTCCTCTTCGCCATTTTGCTGATTATCGTTTTTGCAGGCGACAGATATTTTGATCTCTTTCCTTTGCGTGGGATCGTCTCCGATAATTGGAATGACCTTCCACCCCACAAACAAGTTCTGGATTATATATGGCACATGACCCTACCCGTCTGTGCGATGGTCATATCTGGCTTTGCGGGCCTCACCATGCTGACCAAGAATTCCTTTTTGGATGAGATTGGCAAACAATATGTGCAAACCGCACGCGCCAAGGGTCTCCCTGAGAAAAAAGTTCTCTATGGTCATGTATTCAGAAACGCAATGCTGATTGTCATTGCAGGCTTTCCCGCAGCCTTCATGCATATCTTCTTTACAGGCTCCCTCCTGATTGAGGTTATTTTCTCGCTCGACGGGCTGGGATTACTGGGCTATGAATCGATCATCAACCGCGACTATCCCGTTGTATTGGGAACCCTTTATATCTATGCCCTGATCGGCCTTGTCGTAACCCTGCTCCGCGATATTATCTACGTAATAGTGGACCCGCGCATCAACTTCGACGCCAGCCCTAACGCTTAATATTTGACATAGGTCAAAATTAGAAACCCAAACTCATGTTGCTTTTGCTTGAGATAAAATTAAAGATTTCAGACCATAGACTTCACCAAAAGATACGCTATAGTCAAACGAATTAAATTTGTCACAAGAAACAAGGAACGAAGCCTATTGGACCTAGGATAGGAGCGCAGTGACGATGTGACAAATTTAATTGAAAAGACTATTATATACCATCATTATGATCAAAACCTATCCCTATAAAGACCTCGGAACCGCTGACTATGGATGGCTCAACGCCCACTACCATTTCAGCTTTGCCCATTACCACAACCCGTCCCGCATTCATTTCGGGAAACTGCGGGTCATCAATGACGACCGTATCGCGCCTAATACTGGTTTTGACACCCACCCGCATCAGGACATGGAGATCATCACCTTCGTGAGATCAGGCGCCATTACCCACAAAGACTCCGAAGGCCACGAAGGCCGCACAGCAGCAGGCGACGTGCAGGTCATGAGCGCAGGCACAGGAATTTTTCACTCCGAAGCCAATAAAGAAGACACCGAAACAACCCTTTATCAAATCTGGATTTTCCCGCGCGAAAAAGGCGTCACACCAAGATGGGATGCCGCCCGCTTTGCAGATAGAAAAGCAAATGATACGCTTCCCCTGCTCGTATCAGGCCGTGCAGAGGACAACGGCAAAAATGCTCTGTATATCCATCAGGACGCACGTATTCTGGGCGGACAAATGGATAAAGGCCATAAACTCACCCAAGAGATATTGGAACAAGGCTACCTCCTCGTCTCAAAGGGAGAAATTACACTCGACGGACAAAAACTCGAAAAAGGTGACGGTGCAGAGATAACAAATCAGGGCTCCGTTGAAATCGAAGCCCTGTCAGAAGCAGAAATTATCCTGATCGACGTTCCGAAATAAGGGAAACTCCTTTGCTAAACCATCTCTGTCTGATTGCTAACTCCAAATTTCAATAAACTTGACTTCACACCCACCTTATGTTATTTGATTATGAAAATATTGGAGATTAAAATGGCCCTTGAACTAGAAACATCTATTAGAATAGCTGCTTTGCAAGAAATTAAGCGCATAACAGAGATCGCTCTGCCCCCCCTCCCCTACACCACAAATGGGTTGGAGAGATGCGTAAGTCTAGCAAGAGAATTTAAATTATCTGGTGAGTATACCCATGTCGAAACAGACTCGCCTAACTGTCGCATAACGCTGCGCTTTCAAGATGGACTCCTTCATTGCAAAGATGATTATGCACTACGTTTTTTGTGGCCCGATAATGGCCACCGAACAAGTTGGTTCCTAGAAGGGCAAAGACTTGTATTGTCAGAAACAACTTCTAAAAACGGACAAATACGCGATGAATTTTATGTCATGGGTTTTGGAGATTCAGATGAACTCACCAAAGCAACAGAACCCGTAAATTTTAGGAGTTTTGGTTTCAATATTGATGGCTAATCTTTTTTAAGATTAGCTAACTTGACCATCAGTCTCAGGCACTATATTGGGCACATATTTCGGCGTAATCATCCCGCCTGAGATAATCATCTTGAGACCGTCATCAACAGACATATTGAGATCAATCACTTCTTCTTTCGGTACAAACACCAG
>JAGRKB010000059.1 GCA_020442425.1 Alphaproteobacteria bacterium
TAAATCGTAACCCCGCATTGAATGCGGGATCTGCTAGGGTCGCAATAGGATCCCGTGTCGAGCACGGGATTGCGAGATAGGCGGGGGTGACGATTGTGTCTATATATTTTTGGGCTTAGCTATAAATGTCAGTTTCTTATTTAATATGACTATTCCATATAAGACGAGGTCAGCCGCTCGACTTTTGCGCCGCAGCCTTCCAGCTTGCCGACCAGATTTTCATACCCGCGATCAAGGTGATAAATCCGGTCAACGGTGGTTTCACCTTCGGCAACCAGCCCCGCCAGAATAAGGGAAACCGACGCACGTAAATCGGTCGCCATCACATCAGCGCCCTTGAGCTTTGTCACTCCGCGCACAATCGCAGAATTCCCCTGAACGGTAATATCAGCCCCCATACGGCGCAACTCAGGCACATGCATAAAACGGTTTTCGAAAATGGTCTCCGTGACCATACCGGCACCTTCGCACATAGTGAGCATCGTCATGAACTGAGCCTGAAGATCAGTCGCAAAACCGGGGTAGGGTTCGGTCATAATATCTGTTCCGACCAGTGGCTTGCCGTTACGGTGAACAATAACATCATCACCTTCAAGGTCAATCGTCACACCTGCTTTTTCCAAAGGAGCAATCAGAGAGCTTAGAAAATCTGTGCGTGTGTGCTGTAAACGAACCGTCCCACCGGTCAAAGCTACGCCGATCATAAATGTGCCTGTTTCAATACGGTCTGGCAAAACATCATGCGCCATACCGTGAAGAGCAGGAACACCCTCAATACGAATTTCGGAAGTGCCAAGCCCCGTAATCTTCGCACCCATTTTAATCAAGGCGTTCCCTTGATCGATAATCTCAGGCTCGCGCGCGGCATTAATAAGAACGGTCTCGCCTTTGGCAAGAGTTGCTGCCATCATAATATTCTCGGTCGCACCGACAGAGACAAACGGGAATGTGATTTTGGCGCCGCGTAACCCGCCCACAGGGGCTTTCGCCTTGACGTAACCCTCTTCCAAAATGATCTCTGCGCCCATGGCTTTAAAGCCTTCAAGGTGCAGGTCAATCGGACGGGAACCAATGGTACATCCACCCGGAAGAGAGACAGTCGCTTCGCCGAAGCGACCGAGTAGGGGGCCCATAACCAAAACACTGGCACGCATACGGCGCACCAAATCATAAGGGGCTTCGGTTGAATGAATATTTTCGGCCCGAATAAACATCGTCCCGTCACTGCGAAGCGTAATATCCGTGCCCATCTCTTTCATGAGGGCGGCAAGAGTTTGAATATCTTTGAGCCCCACAGGCATATTGGTAAACTGAACAAGCTCTCCCGTCAGCATAGCCGCACACATATGTTTCAATGCCGCATTCTTCGCGCCACTAATCGGAATAATCCCGTTCAATTGAGTTCCGCCTTGCACGCGAATTTTCTCTAAGCCGGAGGCTTGCATCGCCTTGTGCGGGTCAATGGTAATAAAGTCGGGAGCGGACTGGACTTTAAGCAGGGATGTGGTGTGATTCACGGATAGTTACTTTCTCTTCTTGTGGCTGCACAGCAACCGTTAATTCTTCACTATCTTCTTCAGCGATTGAAGAAGCAAAAGATTCCCCAGCCAGTGAGGCCTTAAATTTTGGAGATATCGCGCAAGCCACAACAGAATAAGCCATTCCAGATATTGGGGCACATACGGATACCCATTTCAAAGGGTTGTCTTTTAATGCAGTAGCAATGACCGCACCGGCAAATCCACCTGCCACAGTTGTAAACACCATCAAGGCACTGTGCATACGGTCCAATTTTTTCATTTCCAACTCAGTCATTTTTAACCTCACAAGGTAACCTCTTAAGGATAGTCTTATGAGCTTTTTTATTGCAATTTGCCAGAAAAACTGGTGCGGCAAATCGCCATTACTAATTATATTCTCGGTAGTGTCACGCCGCGTTGTCCCATATATTTGCCAGACCGATCTGCATAGGACACTTCACATTCACTTGATCCTTTAAAGAACAGGAACTGTGCAATCCCTTCATTCGCATAAACTTTAGCTGGGAGAGGGGTTGTGTTCGAAAGCTCTAACGTCACATGGCCCTCCCAACCCGGCTCAAGCGGCGTGACATTCACAATCAAACCACAACGGGCATAGGTGGACTTGCCCAAACACACAACCAACACATCCTTAGGAATGCGGAAATATTCGACAGTGCGGGTCAAAACAAAAGAGTTCGGCGGAATAACACACACATCGGTTTCACGCTCGACAAAACTTTGCTGAGAAAAATCTTTCGGGTCAACAATCGCATTGTCAACATTGGTGAAAATCATAAACTCGTTTGAACAACGCGCATCATACCCGTAGGACGATACACCATAGGAAATAATCTTCGACCCATTCGCTTCACGGTTTTGTTTCTCCGCAAACGGCTCGATCATCCCGTGATTAAGAGCCTGCTCCCTAATCCAGTGGTCAGGCATAATGCCGGGAAGAGTTTGAAGAGAGGTATCAGGTTTCAAAACAGCACTGCTCATTTATATCGGTTCCTTTTTATCAGACGTATCCGTATCACTTTTATCTATATCTCTGGCCGTAGACTGATCCTTACGTCGCCGTAAATTGGCACGCAGGGCTTTAGCACGTTTATCCGCTAATTTGGCCTTATAAGGCGAGTTTCCCGTTTTTTCGGTCATTCGTCCAGCTTTGTCAGTGATTGAATGGAATTTAGGTGGGGAAAATAGCGGAAACCGAATGGTTATTCCAGAAAAATATGAGGAATCCACCTTAATGCAGAAAATAACATTTCCTTTGAAGTTTCTGAATTTTCTACTATAAGTCCAATATGTCCGATAATAAAAACATCATTGTCACAGGCGGAGCGGGCTATATTGGCTCCCATACCTGCAAAGCATTGTCTGCCTCAGGCTACACCCCCGTTGTTATTGACAATCTGTCCAAAGGGCACCAAGACGCTGTCAAATGGGGGCCTTTGGAACAGGTCGATATCAGAAATACGCCCGCCATCTCCCAAATTCTGAGCACTTACGCCCCAAAAGCCATCATTCATTTCGCCGCCCTGAGCGAAGTCGGAGAATCCGTCAAAGACCCTGCCAAATACTTTGACAATAACGTCGGCGGCAGTTTGTCTTTGCTGCAGGCTATGCGTAGCTCAAGTGTAAAAAACATTGTTTTTTCAAGCAGTTGCTCGGTTTATGGAGAGCCGCAGCGCATTCCCATTGACGAGGATACGCCGTGCCAGCCCGTAAACCCATACGGAACAAGCAAATATATGGTTGAGCTCTTTTTGGAGGATTTCCGCAAAGCCTACGGTTTAAACTACGCATCCTTGCGCTATTTCAACGCCTGCGGAGCCGATCCTGATGGAGAAATTGGAGAACGCCACGACCCTGAAACGCACCTTATTCCGCGCGCTTTAATGGTCGCTGCAGGTCTGGAAAACGGCCTAAATCTATTCGGGGAAGACTATAATACACCTGATGGAACCTGTGTCAGAGATTATATCCACGTTAATGATCTGGCAACTGCACATATCAAGGCGTTGGAGCATCTATGCCATGGGGGAGAACCACTCACCTTGAACTTGGGAACAGGCAAAGGGACGTCCGTTCGTCAAATCATAGAGACAACCGAAAAAGTCACAGGCACAACGCTCCCTGTCACCATCAGCCCAAGACGAAAGGGTGATCCGGCCTCTTTGGTCGCTAACCCCCGAAAAGCTAGGGAAGTTCTGGGATTTGAAACAGAGTGGAATGACCTTGAGAAGATTATCAGGACAGCCTGGAATTTTCTCAGCCCATACTGGGAGCAAAAATCAGAAAGAATAAAAAATTCTGGGTGACATCCCGAAAAATATATTGTAAACACATCACCACCTCGGACGCCTAAAGTCCGATGCAACGCCAAAACGCTGCCGTAGCTCAGTGGTAGAG
>JAGRKB010000060.1 GCA_020442425.1 Alphaproteobacteria bacterium
AACTGATTATCTGGTACAGCCCCTACTTTTTATACCTCTTATCAACACTTCCTTTGGCGTTCGTTATCCAAGGCATTTGCGTGGCGTATTGTTCATTTGATCAGCTATTGCCACGAGATTGTCATTTGAGATTTTTTCTAATGATGTTCAACTGGCGAGAGAGGAGGGCATAATATAAGAACTCCGATCCGCGATCAAAAGTCACTGTCTGGCGCATGGGTTTCGCAAAATTTTGCAATCGTTCACGAATACTGCCCATCACAGTGTTTGAATGACGCGTTTCATTCTTGATTAACACGGTATAGCGGCTTTTCCGTTCTGTCAGAGTTGTCACATTGGCCTTGCCAAAATCCCGCTCAAACATTATCAAATCTGCTTCCCAGTGCCCAAACTCCCTGCGTAAATCAATATGGTCAGGTCTGTTGCGGATAAGCATATCCTTTGGAATACCGCGCAATTCTCTAGGAATTCGATTGCCGCGGCGGTTACGGTGCTTTCTGGATCGGAAGAGGTAACGGTACAGCTTCAATTCCTTGCCTTCGGTACTGAAAACATATCTATAAATCGTTTCATGACAAGCATATAAGCCATCATCAGCAATATGCTTTAAATATCAAGAAATCTGTTCGGGCGACCAGTCAGATTGAAGTTTGTCAATAATGAAATCCTTCAATCCAGCCACAGATTCAACCTTTTGCTTCTTTTGTCTGCGGCGGCGGTAAAATTCCTGTGCGTTCAAATGCGTGTAGCCACTCAAAGTTTTGTCTTCCTCGCAAAAGAACGTATTGCGCTGAATTTCTCTGAATATTGTTGATCTGTGACGGCCAAGCCGCTGCGCAATCTCATTCACCGATATTTTCTCTTCCCGCCAAAAATATATTTTGCGCCTTTCATCAAGGCTCAGATGATTGTAAAATTTACTCATATTCGACTTCCGTTATTTACCCCGAAAGGGGCTTAAATTAACAAAAGTCGCGCTTCAAAATAGAATCCACCCACCACAGATAATAAGAGTGATAATGTATATTATGGTAAATAAGATATATCTTTAAAATCAATGTCTAAACAATAAAGAACTATCCCCATACGAGTAAAACCGATACCCGTTTTGAATGGCATGCTGATACGCCTCACGCATTTTTTCATACCCTGCAAACGCGCTGACCAACATAAACAAGGTGGACTTCGGCAAATGAAAATTTGTCATCAACAAATCCACACATTTAAATTTATAACCCGGCGTAATAAATATCGACGTATCACCATCAAATTTATGAAGCGCGCCGTCATCAGAGCTCGCGCTCTCCAAAATTCTTAGCACCGTTGTCCCGACAGCAATCACACGACCACCCATACGATGCGTTTCATTCACCAATCGCGCAACATCCTCGGACACGCATCCATACTCAGCGTGCATTTTATGATCCTTGGTATCATCGACCTTAACGGGCAAAAATGTTCCGGCACCGACATGCAGCGTAACACGAGCGGTTTTAATGCCTCTGGAGACAATTTTATCCATTAATTCAGGCGTAAAATGCAAGGACGCAGTCGGCGCAGCCACAGCACCGTCTTTCTGCGCAAAGATAGTCTGATAATCGTTAAAATCTTGAGTATCAACCGCCCTTTTACTAGCGATATAAGGCGGTAGGGGCATCAAACCAATCTCAGCCAGAAGGGGTTCCAAAGCTCCCGCAGCCACATCAAAACGAATGAGAATTTCACCACCCTCATGCTTCTCATCAATAAAACCGCGTAACCGCCCTTCTCCGAATACCAGCTCATCCCCGACCTTTAAACGCTTGGTCTTCTTGGCGAACGCCAACCATGACACAGCAGAGACACGCTTGTGAAGATTAATCTCCGTCATCATTTCACCGCGACGAGCAAATAAATATGACGGAATAACTTTGGTATCATTGAAAATAATCAGATCATTTTCAGTCAGAAAATCCGTCATATCACAAACGGATTTATCTAGAAATTCATTTGTATCAGGCGCATTCACAATCAACTGCTTGGCCGCATGTTTCGGCTCAACAGGACGTAAAGCAATCAATTCCTCAGGAAGATCAAAATCAAAATCATCAACGCGCATGATTATATAACCGTGCCGTCACAACGTATCTTCATGCCGTCATACGCAGGCTGCAAACCTTTGGGACAATCCTTAACAAGAGCCTGATAATCATGGTCATATCGTAAATGAGTCAGATACAAAGTCTCAACACCGATTTTCTCACGGAGCCTAAGCAGGTTCGGAATATTGGAATGAAAAATATAATCAGGACGATGATAATCTGCACAATCAACAATCCAGACCTTGATACCTTTCAAGGTCTCAATAGTCGCATCAGACAAATCTGCCATATCCGTAGAATACGCAACATCACCAAAACGAAACCCAAGCGACCGAACGCCCCTACCATGATCTTGCAAATAAGGAATATAGGTTAAATCCTGAATATGATGCGGCAAACCGAATTCACGATCATCAAGCTTATGATATTCTGCAACTGGCGGATAATAAGGATTTTTTTGTTCAAACAAATATCCGAACCTCAACTTCAATTCAGAAAAAGTTTCCACATCAGTATAAACAGGAATACGTTTTGATTTATCGCGCATATGAATAAAACGTAGCTCATCAGCACCATTCACGTGATCAGAATGCCCATGCGTATAAAGAATACCATCAACTTTCAGGATATTCTCTCTATTCATCTGATGACGAAAATCTGCTCCCGTATCTATGATAATAGTGGTATCACCCTTGGCAACGGCAATGCTCGGGCGAGTCCGATTATTACGCGGCTCATTAGGGTCGCAAGCTCCCCAATCTCCCCCTACTCTAGGAACGCCTGCACTATCCCCGCATCCGAGTATCGTAATAACTGTATCGCTCATATCAAACTAACTTTGCTTTATTAAAAAGAGAGAAAAAATTCTCCGTTGTCGCACGCGCCATCTCATTAACAGAAACAGATTTTAACTCCGCCAACACCTCACCAGTATAAACAACCAAAGCCGGATGATTCATTTTTCCGCGAAAAGGTTCAGGCGCAAGATATGGAGAATCCGTTTCAACCAACAACCGATCTAACGGAACATCCTTGGCAAAATCGCGCAATTCTTGTGATTTCTTGAACGTCAAAATCCCTGAAAAAGAAATATGAAAGCCCAACTCAATGGCTTCATGTCCCATCTTGGGCGAACTGGAAAAGCAATGCATCACACCACGCATCCCCTTCCCGTCAGTCTCCTCTCGAATGATACGAATAATGTCATCATCCGCATCACGCGCATGAACAATCATCGGCATATCCGTTGCAAGACAGGCTTTGATATGCTTACGGAAACAGTCTTGCTGATCCTCTTGCGGAGATTGATTGTAGTAATAATCCAATCCGCATTCACCAATCCCAACGACTTTCGCATCAGATTGCGCAAGCGTAATCAGCTCTTCCAAAGAAACAGACTTCTCATCCTCACGCCCCGCATCATGTGGATGCGTTCCGACCGTGCACCAAACATTATTTAGAGGTTTCACCAACTCCAAAAGCCCTGCGAATTCTTCACGGATCAAACAGTTAATTGACAACATTCCACCAACACCCGCGCCACGTGCCGCAGCCAAAGCCCCATCTACACCACCTTCCGGCGTAAACTTTGTATGATTCAAATGGCAATGACTATCAATCCACATCTTTAATTTTCTTCTCTCTTTAATCTCCCTCTCCCCTCGGGAGAGAGACATCCCCATGATTTAAATGGCAATGGCGATCAATCCACATCCCTAAATTTTATCCTTCAATTCTTCATACGCCCATTGCGCCAATAACTCATGGCCTTTTGCATTAGGATGGACATCATCAGCCAACAAAGCCTCGTGTCCTGCCTCCAAGAACATCTCATGAAAATTAATATGCTTGATATCATATTGAGTACAGATTTTTTTAATTGCCTTGTTGTATTCTACGATATGATCGTTGCGAAAAAATTTACCACGCCCATCATCCATAAACCTTGCAGGAACCTTGAGCTCATCAACTGGTAAAATCCCGAATACAAAAATATTGGAAGTTAATCCTTTGGCGAAACGTAACACGTCATCCCATAGCAATAGTCTTAAATCCATACCCAGAACAGGATGGTCATCTCGATCCCCGAAGATATAGGTGTCATTAGCTCCAACAGCAATAATCAGAGCGTCAACATTTCGTTCAACAGATCCGAATAAGCGATATTTAACATCAAAAATTCGGTCTCCTGACACAGCGTGATTCCGAATAAAATACCCATTAGGATCATTCTTGTTCAATAAAACAGAAAGACGGGAAATCCAGCCAAGACCTTCTTCATCATAATACCCGTTAGAAATACTGTCCCCTAGAACAGCAATTGCTTTGGCATTTCCAATACCCATAAAATCACCCCTTAATGTAAATAATAACTACTATTTCACCTATAATCAGACCCAACTCTGCAGCGTGAATTTTGTATGATTTAAATGACAATTGCTATCAAACCACATCCTAAATTTTGCCCTTCAATTCCTCATACGCCCATTGCGCCAGCAACTCATGCCCTTCTGAATTAGGATGCGAGTCATCAAAAAGTAAATTCTCATGTCCATGATTATAAAAACGTGAATACAAGTCTATAAAAACAGCACCATGATCCTCAGCCCAACTTTTAATTTCTGCGTTATATGTCTCAATATCGCCATTCAAATTAAACAAAGATGTACCAAAATCATCTTTAAAAGTGCCATTCAGACTCTCATTGACTGGCAAAAGACTAAAGACAAATATTTTTTCAACAAAAGGCTTAGCTAACTTAAAAAGGCGATCCCAATAATCATGCCTCAACTCAAGAGCCATAGAGACGGGAGCATTTTCGCTGCCATAACGGAATATATCATTCACACCAACAGTAACAAAAAGATAGTCAGTATCCTTAGTTGTTAGATAACCGTTCAAGCGATACAAAGCATCTACAATACGGTCTCCTGAAACAGAGAAGTTTTGCATTCCCCACATCAAGGGGGCGTCCATATGAAGGAGTTTTTCTAAACGCCCGACCCATCCCGCACCTTCCGAGTCATAAAACCCGTCAGAGATAGAATCCCCTAAAACCAAAATATTCTTAAAATCTGGACGCTCTGCCATTGCCCAACCATCACCCCTTAATATAAATAACTGCGATACCGGCCATAATTAAAAAACCTCCGGCAGCAGAATATGCATTCAAATGAAACTGCTTAAAAAACAGCCACGTAAATAAAATAGTAAAAATCGGATAAGACACTTCAATCAATCCGGCAAGCGTTGCATTTTTTGCCTGAAAAGAATGAAGGATAAAAAAATTTGCTACAAGGGATGACGCAGACACAGCAAACAAAAGATAAAGTGCCTCACTATCCATCTTCAACATACTAAAGCCTTCTTTTGCGGTTCCTCGAATATAAGACAAGCCAAAAAATAGTGGCAAAGCCATGCAGCTTTCTAAGGCCATCAGAAGGGAAACCGGAAAGCCTTTCTCTAGTAGTTTTTCAAGAAAAGCACAATTAATTCCCCAGAAAACCGTTGCCGCAAAGGCATAATAAAGCCAGAGATTCTCCATATCTAAGCTGCCTTTTCTTCTGTCTGCAATCTTGGGAACACACCTTGCGGCTGAGGAATAACTTCCCCACCTTTCAAGGCAGCATCCTTAGACAGAGATTTAAAACATCTCTTATCTTCCGGAAGAACAAACAAATCCAAAAGTTTTTGTCCTGACTCAGGCATAACAGGCTGGACAATAATAGACAAACAGCGAATGGCTTCACACAACACATAAAGCACAGTCCCCATACGTACTGTATCTGTCTTTTTGAGTGACCAAGGCGCCTCGACATCGATATAAACGTTGGCGGCATTCACAACATCCCAAATCGCTTCAAGAGCTTTGTGGAAACGCTGCTGGTCGAGTTCGCGACGCACAGCGGGCAACATCTCGTCATAAACTTTAGCCAATAAGGCCTTATCATTTTCAGTCAACTCCGCAGGCGCAGGAATTTTTGCCTCACAGTTTTTGTAGATGAAAGACAAAGTCCGTTGCGCCAAATTCCCCAAACCATTTGCTAGATCGTTGTTAATACGGTTAATAGCATTCTCATGAACAAAATCACCGTCATTTCCGAACGGCACTTCACGCAAAACGAAATAACGTGTCGCATCAACACCATATCTCTCAATCAGATCCGCAGGCGCAATCACATTGCCCAAAGACTTGGACATTTTCTCGCCTTCAATCAACCACCACCCATGAGCAAACACACGCTTGGGAGGTTCAACACCTGCAGCCATCAAAAAAGCTGGCCAATAAACAGCATGGAAACGCAAAATATCTTTCCCCACCATATGAAGATCAGCAGGCCAATATCCACCCATTTCAGAATCATCCGGATATCCGGCCGCGGTAATATAATTGGTCAATGCGTCAATCCACACATACATAACGTGCTTCTCGTTTCCTGGTACAGGAACCCCCCAATCAAAAGTCGTCCGCGACACTGACAAATCTTTCAGCCCGCTTTTAACAAAACTTTTCACTTCATTAAAACGTGTTTCAGGCAAAACAAAATCAGGGTGAGATTCATAAAATTCTAAAAGCCTGTCCTGCCAAGCAGACAAACGGAAGAAATAACTTTCCTCTTCCATCCATTCGACTTCCGCGCCACTCGGCCCGATTTTTTTACCGTTAGGCCCATCACGCAATTCGTCTTCTTGGTAATAGGCCTCATCACGAACGGCATACCATCCGGCATATTTATCCAAATAAATCTCGCCACGCTCAACCAAAACATTCCAAAGATGCTGACAGGCTTTGATATGACGCTCTTCAGTTGTACGAATAAAATCATCGTTGGAATAATTCATGACGCCGCACAGATCACGGAAAGACTGGGAAACGCGGTCAGTAAATTCTTGCGGAGAAACACCTGCTTTTTCAGCAGACTGCTTAACCTTCAAACCATGTTCGTCAGTCCCTGTCAGGAACTTGACGTCATACCCATCCAAACGCTTAAATCGCGCCAAAACATCACACGCAATGGTCGTGTAAGTATGCCCTAGGTGCGGCTTGTCATTGACATAATAAATTGGCGTGGTCACATAATATTTTTTTGATTGTTTAGTCATTCCTACCTCTTTTAACGATGTTATACCGAAAAAAACCGGAATATCCAACAAACTGTTATAAAACTTACCTAATACAGCTAAAAACCCTCAAACGCCATAAAAGCTCCCATGATAAAGAAGCGCTTATCCAAATTACCATGCTGACATAAATCAAAATGTGCATTCAATGCGTCATATATTTTCAAACGCTGTTCTACACCCAATTTCTCTTCCATACGCTCTAAAATGCCAACTCCTGAAGAGCGCCTACGCACCAATGAAGAAGCCAACCATAAAAAGAAATCACGCAAAATACGTTGGCCTTCATCATTCCCTTTATTTCCGAAGACATCTGCAAATTCTTGAATAGAAGACCACTGAAAGCGAGGCCAATTCTGGAAGTGAACCAGACAATCCTGAATCATGGACATATGCGCTTCATCAGAAAAATTCAGAGCGCGACCAAGCGAACCTTCCGCCATAGAGATAATCAATGGCATGTCTGTCGCCAAAACACGCCCGGCAAGAGCCTCTTGAATATTTGCATCGGAAAGAGGTTGGAAAGGTAAATGAATACAACGAGAATAAACAGTCGGCAACAAAGCCCCTGCCCTATGCGTAATCAAAACCAGAAGGGATTTCTCAGGCGGCTCCTCCAAAATCTTGAGCAAAGAATTTTGTGATGATCTCGTCATTGTATCCGCATCATCAACAATGACAATGCGCCACCCGCCCTCCTCTGAGGCAGTCTTACGCATAAAAGGCGCGATCTTCCGTATTTCCTCGACAGGAACGCTGGCCTTAACACGCCCAGACGCTTCATCAACAGGCCTCTCAATGGTCAAAAGGTCAGGGTGCCCGCCACTGGCAACCTTCGAAAAAATCGGATGATCGTTCTTAACAAATAAAGATGTAGAAGGCTCGGGCGCACCAAACATATCAGGCTCACGATCCTTCTCGGAAAACAAAAATCTAGCCAAACGATATGCCATGACACTCTTGCCGATCCCTGCTGGCCCAGAAAAAATTAGACCATGAGGAAAACGACCGTTTTCCAACATATGAAGCAATTTCCTTTCAACAGACTCGTGGCTAATCAACTCAGGCGTATGACGAGCATTAAGAATATCTTCTTCGGATAAAGAGACATCGACATCATCTGTATCAAAAAGCCCACCCTCTTCGACATCAAATAATACGTCTTCAGTATCCATCTCATCAAATAACATAAACCAACCTTAGAGCGCCCTATAACGCTGCACAAATTTCTCCAAAAACCAACTCTGCACTCTGCCGCGCATCAACAACCCGAATGCGCTCGGGATTTTTCTTTGCTAAGTCTAGAAATCCTTGTCGCAATCGCTCGTGAAATGACACGTCCAGACGCTCGAAACGATCTTCCTTATTCTCATCCCCCGGAGCAGAATTATTATGCTTTAAGGAGCGACCAATGCCATCTTTAACCGGAATATCCAGCAGAAAAGTTAGATCAGGAGAAAAACCACCCAATGTCAAAGCTTCTATCTGACGGATTGTATCCAGATCAAAACCATGGCCATACCCTTGATACGCCACAGTAGAGTCCGTAAAACGATCACAGATAACAATCTTGCCCTCGGCAACAGCGGGCTTGATAAGTGTTTCCACATGCATTTGTCTGGCTGCAAAAAACAAAAGGCATTCAGCCATGGGAGTCCAGTTTCCACCATCTCTTTGCACCAGAAGATTACGAATTTTCTCGGCCTCAGGAACGCCCCCCGGCTCTCTGGTCAAAACGACATCAAACCCGCTCTCTTCAAAATAGGACTTGATTAAACGCGCCTGAGTTGTCTTTCCTGCCCCTTCGCCACCTTCCAGAGTGATAAACTTACCCGCCATAGATTATTCAGGAACTCCCACCAACATAATCATTAATTTCTCAGCCATACGACTAAAAAATGAGGCTTGCGGAGCATCACTCTTGGCAATCAAAGGGATTTTCTTCAAAGAACCATCAGGCAGTTTAAAACTCGCAGATCCCAAAACGTCGCCCTCTTTAATCGGAGCTATAGCCGGAGACTTATAAGTAACAGTAACATTGCCGCTACCCTTGGCAAACGAGGGCACAGTTGCAAAATACCCTTCTCCCGCAACGATTTGCAATGTCTTGGTATCACTCAAGACAACAGGAACGTCTGCCATAACAGCCCCTTTTTCCATGAGTTTAACATTTTTAAAAGATGTCAAAGCCCA
>JAGRKB010000061.1 GCA_020442425.1 Alphaproteobacteria bacterium
CTGTTCTGTCTTCGACCGCATAAAATTCACAACCCCCATGAATTGTTTCTATTATGAATAAGAAACAATAGGGCTGACCTTACTCCATATCCAAACTGGATTGGGTGATACAAGACAACATTTGAATACCGCAAGGGCAAACACCGCCGACATTCACCTGATGTCTGGCACATTGCTCGGCGCAAGTTTTTTTCTGGATATTACATTTTTGCAAATATGTTTTGTTGCTCCCCGAAGCACTGCTCACTAAGGACGGATATTCCGCATCCACGCGCGACTGAATTGCCCCCGCATTCTGAATGATACTATCAATATCGCGTGCAGGATTACTATCCCGAATGGCTTCAACTTGCGGGCAAAGACTATTCACAAAACTACGAACGTGTGTTTTTTCCTGCGTTTGCCCTGCTGCCACACCGAAATCCGCGCACACCAGATAATCAAAATTAAAAACGTTATCAAAGGCAAAATCAGACAAGCGTTTCTTCAACTTCTGAGCGCCGACCAGTTTGCCGGAAATGAAATCACCAAATTTTCTGTTACACGTTTCTTCGTTTTTGGCGCCTGCTGCCATTTGTTTATTCAAACCGATCTGACGGTTGGGCGTGTTTTTAAAATCAACCAGATTGTTTTTGTCTTCTTGATACAGGCACTGACAATACTCTTTCATCGTACCATCAATATGCTGACTGCGATTCAAGCAGGCTGCTAATCTCTGTTCATGCACGCCACCCTTTTTACAAGCCTCCGCATTCACCGCCCCCATCACAATCTTATCTGACTTGCGAGTTTGCGTAGCCTGATTTTTCAGGAAAACATCCACGTAACAGGAACAATCATACTCATTCGCCAAACGACGATGGGTCTCGCATAATTTAAGAACGCGCGCATGTTCATCAGCGAAAGAAACATTGGGAAGACTAAAAACAGCCGCCGACAAAAAGAGAAAAAATAAGAAAGTTCTTGAAAAAGTCATACACCGCTCCCGTGGGTTGCATAGACCCTACCCTACCCCGCCCCACAGCAAAGGAAAACCAAAAATCCTCAAAAAATCCCCTTTTTGAATTTTTATATTGACAAAACAACCAAGAGCCTATAATTTACATAAACATAAAAGGCGAGAGGGTTAAAATTATGAATCATTCAGCAAAAGCAGTTCGAGCACTCCATTCTATTGCAAGCAACAGTAGAGGAAGAAGCAGCGCTATAGATTTTACATATATTTTAAAAGCGGCATTCTCTGCTGGGGTTTTAGATAAAAGTGACGTCGCAAAAGAAATGGGCTGCGAAGATAGACATGTGCTTAAAACTGCAAAAACAATGAATACACAAAAAGCCGTCAAACTGTTACGCAACTTGGGCTTAGATACAAACTAATAGATACCCACGGGTAAACCCGTGGTTCTATGGCTACGCCGACAGATTGCCTTTGGTCAATCTGTCAATTACAGCTCCTGACGGAGCTGACCTAGCTGTCACCCCCGTGCAGGCGGGGGTCTGGATCCTCCTGCATTTTGCCGGATGCCCGCCTCCGCGGGCATGACAGCAGGCCGGCTCATTCATCCACGGCTCAA
>JAGRKB010000062.1 GCA_020442425.1 Alphaproteobacteria bacterium
CTGTAATTGACAGATTGACCAAAGGCAATCTGTCGGCGTAGCCATAGAACCACGGGTTTACCCGTGGGTATCTATTTCAAATGACAATAGTGGTCTTCGTGCGCTTCGTGTTTCAAAAGTTATAAGTCTGGATTGCTTCGCGTATGCTCGCAATGACGACATTAAGAGTTGTGGGAAAGACCCCGTGTCAGACACGGGGATGCGGGTGGGGGTGATTGTGTTTTTTCTTCGGTTCTTCGGGACTTCGCGTGAATAGAGAGTTTTTATAATCTTTGCCTGTCATCGCGAGCGGCTGAAAGGCGCGCTGCGATCTAGAGAGTAGGGTGTTAGATGGCTTCAGCCTAAAGGCGCGCAATGACAAAAAGGCAAACTTTAGGGGCCTTAGTCAAAAAAGCCGTACAAATCTGCCAAAAATTGCTGCTTCTCTCTGGACAAAATCCCCATACTTGCTAAATAGTCTACTATGACTGATACACACACGATGAATTTTGGCGCTGATGTTTCGCGCCTACTGGAAATTGTAACCCATGCCCTGTATTCCAACCGCGACGTCTTCGTCCGCGAGCTGGTATCCAATAGCGCCGACGCTTGCGACCGCTTGCGCTATGAAGCCATCGCCAACCCCGAACTTCTAAAAGATCACACAGGTTTTGATATCCGCCTGAGCGTCAACCCGTCCGAACGCATCGTCACCATTCGTGACACAGGAATAGGGATGAGCAAGGACGAGATGGTTGAAAATCTCGGCACAATCGCCAAATCAGGAACCCGCGCCCTGATGGAGCAACTCAAACAATCAGGGGCAGGCAATTCCCCGAACCTGATCGGACAATTCGGTGTCGGGTTCTACTCGGCTTTTATGGCCTCTGATAATGTCACAGTCATTTCCCGCAAAGCCGGTTCAAACGAAACATGGGCTTGGCAGTCTGACGGCATTTCAGGATTCACAATCCGCGAAGCCAGTGAGCAGGAACAGGCGACCCTAAACACACCATGCGGAACAGTGATCTCTCTCCATATCAAAGATGATGCGAGCGAATTCCTGCTCGAAGAAAAATTGAAACGCATCATCGTGACATATTCGAACCATATCAGCCTACCGATCTATGTTGGTACAACCGAAGAAGAACCCGTCAACACAGCTTCCGCGCTCTGGATGCGTCCAAAATCGGAAATTACCGAAGATCAATATCAGGAATTCTTCGCCATGGTGTCAGGCTCGATGGGATTAGATCAGCCAGCCGTCACCGCGCACTGGCACGCCGAAGGAAAGATAGAATACACATCCCTGTTATTCGTTCCGACCCTGCGCCCGTTTGATCTCTATGACCCAAGCCGCCGCCACTCGGTCAGACTTTATGTTCGCAGAATTTTCATCACCGATGAATGTGAAGGATTGATGTACCCGTGGATGCGCTTCGTTCGTGGTGTTATCGATAGTGAAGACCTGCCGCTAAATATTAGCCGCGAAATGCTCCAACAAAACGCGATTGTCAGTAAAATCAGATCAAGCGTCACGAAAAAACTTCTGGGCGATCTGGATAAACTTTCGCGCGATGATAAAACAGCCTTCACAGCGTTTTGGCATCAATTCGGAGCGGTCGTCAAAGAAGGGCTATATGACGCCGTCGAACATCGCGAAGATATTTTGAAAATCTGTCGTTTCCACACAACACAATCAGAAACGGAAATGACATCACTTGCCGATTATCTCGAACGTATGAAAGACGGACAAGACGAAATATATTATATTTCGGGAGAAAATGTTGACGCTATGCGCAACTCTCCACAAATCGAAGGCCTCAAAAAACGCGGACTGGAAGTCCTAATCTTAAAAGATACGATTGATGATTTCTGGTTGCCTATCGTAATGGACTATCAGGGCAAAAAATTTGTTTCAGCGACCAAAGGGCAAATTGACCTATCAAAATTCCCGCTGCCAAACTCGGAAAAACCCGATCAGAAAAATAAGAATGAAACGGCAGAGCAGGGCGCACGCGACCGAACATCACTGGTGTCTTATCTGGCAGGAAGACTATCAGACCGCGTTTCAAAAGTCAGAATTTCTGACCGCCTGACAGACTCCCCCGTCTGTCTCGTCGCAGGAGAAAGCGATGTTGATTTACACATGGGCCGTGTCCTGAAAATTCACCAGCAATATGAAAGCAACGCAAAACCTGTTCTAGAGATCAATCCCGATCACGCGCTGATTAAGTCATTAGACAAAATGGCAGATCAGGATAATCAATCGGAAATGCTCGCTGACGCCGCAGAACTGCTCTACGATCAAGCTCTGATTATCCAAGGTGAACCTCTCAAAGACCCATCCGGCTTCGCCAGACGTATGTCACTCTTTCTTGGTAAAGGATTAGCCGCCTAATGGCATCTATTAAGCCAAAAATTTATTTGATTCATGGCTTTGTAGGCGCAGGAAAAACAACGTTTGCTAAAAAGCTGGAAAAAGAAACAGGCGCAGTCCGCTTTTCACCTGATGAATGGATGTGTATTTTATATGGAGAAAACCCGCCGCAATCTCAATATGCGGAATATGATAGACGCATAAAAGAAGTAATAAAAAAACTTGCGACATCTCTAGTAAAATCAGGAAATAGCATCATCTTTGATTTTGGGTTCTGGACTCGTCAAGGTCGTGATAAATATAGGGAATTTGTTCTATCAATTGGCGCTGAACCTGTATTTTATGCGTTGAATTGTCCTGTTGAGATCATGAGGAGCCGTGTCAAAAAAAGAACAGCTGATATGCCGGATGGAGCAGTATTTGTTGATGATAACGCTTTTTATGAATTTCTTACAATGTTTGAGCCTATTGATCTTGGTCAAGAAAACGCCATAACGATTGATACTTCAATTTAAAAGATATACTCCTTTTTGTCATCCTGAGAGCATTCGAAGGATCTTCCATTGTAAAAAGCTGATAGGGAGACTCTTCGGTCATTCCATTCCCTCAGAATGACAGTTTTTTTATCCGTCATCGCGAGCGACTGCAAGGCGCGCAGCGATCCACTAAAACGTCTGGATTGCTTCGCGTATGCTCGCAATGACGACAGGGGCTTTTTTAAGTTTTACGCGAAAGGCCCCGTGTCAAGCACGGGGTTGCGAATGAGGATATTTTTTCTTCGGTTCTTCACGTGAATAGAACATTTTTAAACCTCTACCTGTCATCGTGATGTTTTTTGGTTCTATGGCTACGCCGACAGATTGCCTTTGGTCAATCTGTCAATTACAGCTCCTGACGGAGCTGACCTTGCTGTCATCCCCGCGCAGGCGGGGGTCTGGATCCTCCTGCATTTTGCCGGATGCCCGCCTCCGCGGGCATGACAGCAGGCCGGCTCATTCATCCACGGCTAAAGCCCCATTTCTTTGTACTGTTCTGTCTTCGACCGCATAAAGAAAATTAACAAGACCGGTTCCCCGCCTAAAGCGGGGATGACGAAGGAAGAGGTTGTATTCGTGGGGATGACAGGGTATGTGGTTTGTGTGAACAGAAAACTGAAAACTCTTAACTTTTCACTCTTCACTAACCACTCTCAACTCTGCACTAAATATATAGCACTTCCAGAATTTCGTAGGAGCGACGGCCTTTCGGAGAATGAACTTCGACAGAGTCGCCGATAGCTTTTCCGATCAATCCGCGCGCCATAGGGGCGGTCACAGAAATTTTACCGTTATCGGCATCAGACTCATAAGCCCCGACAATCTGGAATTTCAGCTCTTCGTCTGTCTCTTCATCAACAATAACAACGGTCGCCCCGAATTTAACCACTTCGCCTGTAAGAGATGTATGGTCAATAATTTGGGAAGAGGAGATCACCGCCTCAAGCTCCTTGATACGGCCTTCGATAAAGCTCTGGCGCTCCCGAGCGGCATGGTATTCGGCGTTTTCAGACAAATCTCCATGCGCCCGAGCCTCGGCAATCGCCTCGATCACAGCAGGACGCTCGACAGATTTCAGGTTTTTAAGCTCCTTCTCTAAAGCATCAAAACCGGCTTGTGTCATAGGAATCTTGTCCATTTTAACCTCGAATTCTAATAAAAAATGAACCCGCCCTGATTGATCTGTCGGGCGGGACTGACCAAAGATAGCCATCCGATCAGTAAAAAGCAACAAAAACGTATTTTCAACTTGCAGATTAAAGCCAGATACAATATCTTATTGCCATAATAGCAGAGATGTGGCGAAACTAATATGAGAGAGTATTTTAAAGGGGCAACTGAAGGCGATGCTCTTGCACAAGAGCAGACCCTATCAAAATTCACCCCAGACGACATAATGACAAATGCAAGAAAAATTGAAATCCTCTACGGATGTCCAAGCTCCATGAAAGAA
>JAGRKB010000063.1 GCA_020442425.1 Alphaproteobacteria bacterium
CCGACAGATTGCCTTTGGTCAATCTGTCAATTACAGCTCCTGACGGAGCTGACCTTGCTGTCACCCCTGCTTACACACCCCCCTCCTCTGTCACCCCCGCGCAGGCGGGGGTCTGGACTTCTTGAATTTTGCAGGATGCCCGCCGGAGTTTATCCCTGTAAAACAGGGGCGGGCATGACAGATCAGCAAGGCTCATTCATCCACGGCTAAAGCCCCATTTCTTTGTACTGTTCTGTCTTCGACCGCATAAAGCCACCCAAAGAGATGGCTTTATTACAAACAGTATATGTAAGAATTTAGCTGGTCTGGCGACGCAAGAAAGCAGGAATATCCAACTCATCTTCATCTGCTTTTTGAGAAGGAGCATCAATATTCAGCCGTCCCTGAGCTGGAAAACCGGCTGGAGTAGATGGCGCACGCTGAGGAGCACGAAGTCCCAAACCACCACCAAAAGATCCACTCTGAGCCCCTTGAGAACCGGAGGATGACTCTCCCTCTGAAGAAGAAACAAAGCTTTCTTCATCTTGCTGAGACTCTGCACGACGATAGCCCCCAGTAATGCGCTCGAATAAAGATGGAGACTTCTTACGGGTAACCGGTTGCTGCTGAGGAACATACTCTTGATGAACCGGCGCTTGTGCAACATGTTGAGACTCATATACAGCTTGCTGCTGTTGAACTTGAGGCTCTTGATAATAAGAGGGAGCCTGATGCTGCGCCCGCTCTTGTACTGGCACTGTCTGCTGAGGAACATAATGCTGAGAAACTGGCTGCTCCACATGTCTTTGATGGAAAGATTTCTGTTGGTATAAATCACCGACATACTGACCTTCAACTTCCACGGGCTGTGGAGGAATAAAGGAATCCCCCATACGTGTTCCACGAATTCCACCAAATCCCGCACCCATTCCACCAGAAGCAGCACCACGAGCAGCTTGCGGCTGAGCAACATACTGGTCTTCAGAACGAGCGGAATTTGAGAAAGAAGCCTGAGTTTCTAATGGCTTGGTTGCCGAAGCACTGACGGGAGCACTAACAGAAGAAGCGCCGGTAGCCACTTGATTAACCGGACGAGATACAGAAACCGGACGCGCACGATCAACTGAGAAACCTCCAACAGAACCACGACCACCACCGGAAACGCGTTTTTCTCCGGCTTCGGCATCAATCCCTGTCGCAACGACAGAAACACGAATGGTTCCTTCCAAAGTTTCATCAAAAGTAGACCCAAAGATGATATTAGCATCAGGATCAACTTCATCACGAATGCGATTACAAGCCTCATCAACTTCAAACAAGGTCATATCATAACCGCCGGTAATATTGACGATCACACCTTTAGCGCCCTTCATAGAAACATCATCCAACAATGGATTGCTGATAGCTTTCTCGGCAGCTTCGGTTGCACGATTATCACCGGTCGCTTCACCGGCTCCCATAACCGCTTTACCCATTTCCTGCATAACAGAACGAATATCGGCAAAATCAAGGTTAATCAAACCAGGCATAACAATCAGATCCGTCACACCGCGCACGGCAGATTGCAAAACACTATCCGCCATTTTAAATCCATCCGCAAATGTCGTTTTGTCATTCACAACGCGAAACAAATTCTGGTTTGGAATAACAATCAACGTATCAACATAATTCTGAAGCTCTGACAAGCCATCTTCCGCCATATTCATACGGCGAGACCCTTCAAAGTGGAAAGGCTTAGTTACAACACCAACAGTCAAGATACCACGCTCACGGCAGGCCTTGGCAATAACAGCCGCAGCACCAGTACCAGTACCACCGCCCATACCAGCCGTAATAAAGGCCATATTGGCATCTTCAAGATACTGCATCACGTCATCAAGACTCTCTTCAGCAGCAGCGCGACCGATTTCCGGTTTAGCACCAGCACCAAGTCCTTCCGTCAAAGCTGCACCGAGCTGAACCTTATGTTCAGCCAAATTTCCGATCAACGCCTGAGAGTCCGTATTACAAACAACGAAATCAACGCCGTTCATATTGGTTGTAATCATATTGTTAACGGCATTGCCACCGGCACCGCCGACACCCACAACAGTAATTTTGGGGGATAATTTAGAATTCTTCGAAGTATGATCCACGTTATTCATCCGGATGTTAATCATTGAAAGGAACTCCTTCCGAGGCAGTATGTTTGGTTGCACTCCCGCGACAATGGCGAGTTGAATTATTTTTTTGAATTTTTATTGGGAAAAAGGTGCGTAGCGTTCCGATCCGTCAAAAGATAACAACGAATCAACTCCACTAGTCTAAACCGACCGGAATCATATTTGCAAAGAAAAAGTAAATACTTACAAAAAAATCCACATCGTCTCTTTAAAGATCAACAAAGAGGGAGAAAACCATAACCAAATCAATTCATGTTGAACATAAGAATACGCAAAGGATTTTGGGACAAAAATCGACATCAGTGAATAGCAATTGTCGCTACTATCAAGGAGAGGATAATATTACCAGTTCTCGCGAAGCCAGAGCTGCACCCTCTGCCACAGATTTCCGGCCTCAACATTCGCCATGATCTCGGCGGGCATTTCATCGGCACGTTCCGTCACATAATGAAGCAATCCTGCCGTTGTTGAGAAAGCAGGCCCAGAGACAGCGTCCGCCAAACCTGGCAAACGAAGTGGACGCCCCAAACGCACTTGTTTTTCAAGATATTTTTGCGCGAGCTCACGAAGCCCCGGAATTTGGCTTGCCCCGCCTGTTAAAACAACACGGCGTCCGGCAATCGCCCCAAGACCTGAATCATCCAAACGAGCCCGCACCAGTTCCAGAGTTTCTTCCAAACGCGGAGCAATGATACTAACCAGATAAGACCGCGGCACATGATTAGGCTGGGCATGATCTTCTTCCCCCAGCGGATAAACATCAATCAAATCCTTATCATCTGTCGCTGTCGCAATCGCACTTCCGTAAAGGGCTTTCATGCGCTCGGCAGAATGAACGGACGTCGTCAAACCCTTGGCAATATCATTGGTCACATGCATCCCGCCCACAGGAATAGCATCCGTATAAATCAACTCCCGACCATAAAAAACAGCAATAGAAGTTGTCCCGCCGCCCATATCAACGACAACACACCCCATATCCATTTCATCCTCAACCAAACAGGCAAGACCGGAGGCATAAGGCGCTGAACATAAAGCAGTAATATCAAGATGTGAACTCTGGATACAGCTCGCCATATTTCGCAGCGGCCCCATATCTCCCGTCACGAGATGAACATCTACATCCAGATGCTGACCGAAAAGTCCGCGCGGCTCCCTGATCCCTTCATGTCCATCAATTCGGTAGGCCGTAGGAATAGTATGAATAAGCTCGATATCATGACCGACTGCCTGATCCTGTGATTTTGCCAAGGCCCGACGGATATCATTATCAGTAACGGCCTCTCCCATAATCTGAACACCCATACTCATCAACTTGGATTGCGTATGAATTCCCGGAACATTGACGATCACTTCACGAAGAGGATATCCCTTGGTTATATCAGACGCCATTTTCTCGGCAGAATGAACCGCCTGACGAATAGCGGCCTCAGCCTGATCCAGATCAACAACAGTACCCGATTTAATACCTTGAGAAGCTTGATGCCCCAACCCGATCACATCGATATTCCCGTGATCATCACGCACGCGGGCAATAAAACATGCAATCTTGCTTGATCCGACATCAAGAGCAGCGATAACAGAACCTTTGGGATGGAAGGACTTGGACATACGCTTTAAACCTTCCCTAAATTCGCTTTTGAGGAGAAAAAGAAGCCTGATATTCTTCTGCTTGTCCGGGAGAAGTTTGCACAACAATACGCACAGGATCACGCAGATCAATCGCCAACACATCGCGGTCCATCAATTGCGCTTCACGTTGGGCATCAGCTAATCTTTTAATAGCTTGCCCCATATCTTCTTCCGGCAAACGAATTTCAACCCCGTTCTTAAGATACAAATCCCAACGACGATCACCGATCCATTTGGCGGATTCAACACGGCTTCCGAAATCAGGCTCAGCTTCCAGCATTGCCACCAACTCAGGCGCAAATTCAGGAGCCTTCTCACCAACGACAATCAAAAGATTTTTAAATTTAGACAAGCCTTTATCCGACAAAACATGACCTTGAGCATCAACAACAGATAACTTGTTTTTACGCTGCCACAACACCAACGGACGACGCTCTTCTAACCGAACATAAAGTGTGTCCGGCAAATGACGCTCCACCACAGCGGACCGAACCCAAGACAATTCCTCAAGCTTGCTTTGCAAAACTTTTAAGTCAGGCTCAAAAACTGACTGCCCTTGCTCAACTTTCAAGATTTTTTTTAAAACATCCCGATCAACATTCTCGCGCCCGTCAATCATCAATTTGGAAACAGCAAATCCATTCTGCTCCATATGATCGTGAAATGCCTCAATAGTACGCACCTCTGTTTCATGCCACCATCCCGATTGAACCGCATAATACGCACCGCCGCCGACCCCGACAAACAGGGCAGCAACAACACCAACACGCTTCAACCAATAACTTACGCGCGCTTTTTGTCCGGCGCGTCGGTTGAGGATGGAATTTCGGCGGGTACCGGATCGAGACATTTTGCAGTTTCTACCAAGTGAGCACAAAGCTCTGTGAATGAAGTTCCATTATAGACGACCTGTGAAGGCCCGATTGACTGAGGCGTAAGACCCGGCTGAGTATTGATCTCCAGAAAACAAAGACCTGAAACGCCTTTGGAATCATCAAATCGGAAATCGCACCGAGCCAACCCCTGACAGCCGCACACTTTATACACGGATTCGGCATATTCCAAGGCCTTATTATAAACATCCTCGGGAATTTTTGCAGGCAAGACCAATTCCGTGCGCTGATCCTTATATTTGGCGTCATAATCAAAGAAACCGCCCTGCGCGATAATTTCTGTAACGGCTTGAGCCTTCCCGTCAAGCACAGCCACAGTCAATTCTTTTCCGGGAATATATTGCTCAACCAAAGCTTCATCGCCGAAATGCCATTCGGGAAAATCAATCGGCGCAGAATTACTCTGCTCACGCACAATCTTAACCCCGACGCTAGAACCTTCCTGAACAGGCTTCACAACATATGGCGCAGGTATCACGCTCCCCGCCAAAATATCCGAAACTTTTGCCACACATCCTTTGGCGACAGGCACACCGACAGAGGCCGCCACCACGCGCGACATTTCCTTGTTCATTCCGATAGCCGACGCCATCAACCCCGAATGGGTGTAAGGAATACCGAGCATTTCCAAAACGCCCTGAATAATGCCGTCTTCGCCGCCGCGACCGTGCAGATTGTTAAAAATTGCATCAGGACGCGGAGTCAAAGCCTCAATCAAAGCCGGCAAGTTTTTGCGCACATCAATCACGCGCACCTCATACCCGCCGTCACGCAAAGCCTGCTCGACCAGCTTCCCTTTCTCGAGAGAAACTTCTCGTTCGGCGGACCACCCGCCTACAAGCAACGCAACTGATTTGGCCATAAAAATCTCCGGATAAGGAATCGAAAAAAGGACTAAGAGCAAGTATGAGACGTGACCATAGAAAAATCCAGAAATTTACCACTTTCTCTCAATAATTTTTTTTGACATATCTCAATAAACCTCTTATCGTTCCCACACGAAACGCCAACCATAAAACAACATACAGAGCAAAATGAACAACGCCCCCCTTTCAAAACTCTTCGCAAACCTGACACCCTATATCCTAAGCGCCACACTGCTCGCGTCATGCGCCACAACACCAAGCCCAACAAGGCCAAAGGTGAGTTATGAAATTAATGGCAAAACTATAACTTTATATAATGTCCCAAACCTAAAGACCCCACATAACACGACATGCGAGGCAGCAAAAGCTTTCAAATCAATAGCACTAGACCAACCCAAAATTCTTGCCACCATTACGGAAGGTCAGATTAGCACCTTTAAAAACACAGGACTGACCCGCGCAGAAGCCGAACAAGCGACCAAAGACTATTTTGCTGCCATTAAAAGTGCAGCAAATGAATGCCAAAAACCAAAACCATAATCAAAGTGAATTAATTGAGAATTATTCTTAATTGCAATTGACAATCATTCTCATTTAGAAAATAATACCTCTTAGTTAAACCAAACAAAGAGGGTAAAAATGAATAACAAGCCAAAACTAACCTACATCGGCTGCGAAGATCCGGAAATGAGCGATGGCGCACGCCTAACATCAGAGTTTGCAGCACAAATACTCGCCACTATCGATGAACCAACCGAAACACTGGATAGACAAAATCCACCCGACCAAATCTATAATATGAAAGACGTGGGGTTTGTATTAAAAGTCTGATAAAAAAAGGGGGACGAAATCGTCCCTCTTTTTTTTAATTCGACGCCAGCCCGAACGTTTAACCTCTTAAACCCAAATTAGCATTTCACATATTGACAAGGCTTCGCCGCACCTCTAACCTCTCCTGACGCAAAAGAACAGGAGGCACTAAATGTCATTAAAGAGAAAATGGGAAGAATTTTGCACGCTACGTAACTTGCAATCATACGCCAAGAAAACCAATGTTGAGAGCCACAGACTAACCATCAACCGTTTTCTTCAAGCCCGCGAAATATTTCTGGCAACACTCAAGTCAATTCGCTCAGTAAAGTTTGATGATGGCTATAGCCTCTATTGCATGGCCCTCAAAACGAAGGAAGACGGCAACACCGATACTGTCAAATTTTTGAAGCAAGTCGCTGTCTCCGAGCATAATTCGCAAATGGAGTATGCAGAACCTATACAAGGCATAAAGATGATTCCGATTTTCAGACAAGCCGCTGCAAATCTTGCCTTTGCTTTAGAAGATTTCAAAGAAGATTTGCATGGTGTAAAAGAACTGGCACTCAGCGTAACACCAACCACAGGTGAAATTATAGAAGACTGCATGAAGGGGAACAAAAACAACTTTAAAAACCAAATGATGATTGATTCCGGCAGGCTCCCCCCTCAGCCGGCCTAATCCTTCCCCTAGAGGAAATAATGAACCCTTATTTAAATTGGGGGTTCGTTGCACCGTTCAATTGAACAAATCTTCTTAAAAGTCTGCGCGCCCCACTTAAAGCCATATAATCTTGTCTGGGCAGGCCTCGGTTATTCAACGCTTTTTCCAGCATGGCGTCATCAAAAATTTCTGAATCTGTTGTTCCACCCAGCTCAATGGACCTATCTTTTAGGTGACACACAGCATCACCGAAAGGCAGAGTCTTGGAAAAAGTAAGTTTCAACGAAACGGCGGCTCTATCTCCTGCAAAATAGGCTTGGGCTAAGCAATATCGCCCAGAATCGGAAAACACTCTTGTAAGAGGTGTCGAAAAACCATTCATAAAACGCTCCCTAAAAGTTTTTTTAAAGGGGCTGGCCTAGATAAGGGTAA
>JAGRKB010000064.1 GCA_020442425.1 Alphaproteobacteria bacterium
TTGCCGGATGCCCGCCGGAGTTTATCCCTGTATAAACAGGGGCGGGCATGACAGCAGGCCGGCTCATTCATCCACGGCTAAAGCCCCATTTCTTTGTACTGTTCTGTCTTCGACCGCATAAAAGAAACTTCGAACCTTCGTTCCTTCGCGTAAAACTTAAAAAAAGCCCCTCTCGTCATTGCAAGAAGGCCTTTAAACCGACGTGGCAATCTAGCCAATCCCGAAAATACTTTGTCATCCTGAATTGTCTTTCCTCACACAGAGGTCACGGAGAGCTCACAGAGAACGCAGAGAAACGGAGTTGGCCTAAAAAACTTTGCGTGTCATTGTGTGCTTTGCGTTTAAACACTATAACCGCAACCCCGTGTCAGGCACGGGGTTGCAGATGGAATGGATTGTGTTTTTTCTCCGCTTCTCTGGTTCTCCGTGTTTCATTTGTTTTTAAACCACCAAGACACTAAGCCCCCAAGAATTTGGTGGTTGTGGGGATGACAATGTCCAAATAATTTTGGAATATACTATAATTAGAAAGACTATAACAATATCGACAAGTACAGTCTCATGAGCAAAAATTGCATGGACCAAGCACCTGCTTTCTTTTTCGGGATACTCAGGTATAATAGGGCAAACAATTCCTCAATCCTGACATTTCTCCGGATCAAACCATGAAATACATAAAATCTGCCACCGCCTCAGTATTTGCAGCTCTCGGTATACTGCTCTGCCCTGAATTCTCATCCATTGCCTTAGCCAGTGATATGACAACAGAAGCTCATCCATACGAGCCACTACTGACTCACTATGCTTCCTATCTGGCGATTATAATTTTTGCGATTTCGTATATCTTTGTTCTAACCGAAGAAAAAACCTCTTTCCGCAAATCAAAACCGGTGATGATTGCGGCAGCGCTGATCTGGGCACTGGTCTCTTATGCCGTGCATGACAAGGGGATGGACACGGAAGACCTCCACGAAGCCGTTAGCGAAACCATTGCAGAATTTGGCTCGCTCATGCTGTTTCTGTTGGTTGCCATGACCTATATTTCGGCACTTCAGGAACGTCAGGTCTTTGATGCCTTACGCTCGAAAATGGTGCAATCCGGATGGAACTACAAACGCCTCTTTTGGGCTACAGGCTGTATGGCATTCGTCCTTTCTCCTTTGGCGGATAACATGACAACATCACTGGTGATGGGAGCCATCGTTATGGCTCTGATAAAAGATGATGCAAAACTGGTCACATTATTCATGGTCAATATTGTAAATGCTGCCAATGCCGGCGGTGCGTTCAGCCCGTTCGGAGACATCACAACATTGATGGTCTGGCAAGCAGGAAAGGTGGAATTCTTTGATTTTCTGGTTCTCTTGATCCCGTCAATCGTATGCTTTGCAATTCCGGCCGCCTTTATGACCTTCTGGGTTCCGGACACAGCACCGGAGAAAATGGTCATGAACATTCCGGTCAAAACAGGCGGGAAACGCATTATTGCGCTAGGTTTGATGACGATTTTGTGCGCCATCACCTTTGAACAAATTCTGGAACTTCCGTCCTTTTTGGGGATGATGCTGGGCCTAGGGTTGCTGCTCAGCTACGGCTATTTCCTTCAAAGAAAAGCCATACGTCGCGAAGACGGATTTGATGTGTTTGGCTTAATGGATGACACGGAATGGGACACCTTACTCTTTTTCTTCGGGGTCATATTCTGTATTTCAGGTTTGGGCTATCTCGGTTATCTCGATCTCGTTTCCACCCATCTTTATGGAGAAATCGGAGTCAACGCCGCCAATATTTTGATTGGAGCAGCCTCAGCACTCATCGACAATATTCCATTGATGTTTGCAGTCCTAAGCATGAATCCGGACATGTCCGAATTTGAATGGCAACTCCTGACATTGGCCCTGGGAACAGGCGGAAGTCTCCTCTCCATTGGCTCGGCAGCAGGTGTTGCACTAATGGGAACGGCCAGAGGCCAATACACATTCATGGGACATCTGAAATGGTTCCCTATTTTAGTGCTCGGATATGGCGCAGCCATCGGAACGCATTATCTTCTGAACGGCTAGAAACAAAAAAGAAAAGGTCATCTCCAAATGATTTGGTTTTTATGGGCCTGTGCCTCCAGCCTGTGTGCAGCAGCACTCGCCGAAAGCAATAAAGTCTTCAAACTGGATGGAGCCATGCTGAACGCTTGGCGCTCCACTTTTGCCACGGCCTTTTTGGGGATTGCTGTACCCTATATGGTATGGCCGGATAACAAATGGTTTTACATCGTCGCCTCACTGGACGGCGCTGTCACTGCCATCGGAATGATTATGTTTTTCGTGTTGGCAGCTCGCCAATCGGGTCGTGTTTCCAGTATGATTTTGCCGCTAGCGGCTATCGGATCTTACCTTGCTTGGTGGATGCTAATGCCAATCGAGCGTCCGGACATCATGGAAAATCCGATTCAGGTTTTTATGGCGGTTATAGCCGCAACGCTGGTTATGGTCGGCATCCATAAAATCAGGGATACTGACGTCACACTCGACAGCTTTTTGATTGTCTTACCCGTGGGCTTTCTCTTCGGCGTTTTTGACGCTCTGACCAAATACGTGATGGGAGAAGAATTCAACCTCTATAAATTGGCCCTCAGCTACGCCTTTCTGGAACTGGTTGTTTGTACAATTGTGGCATGGGCAGCATTAATCCCAATGCCTAAAAAAGGCAGACCAATGTCTTTTCTAAACAAGAAACTTCTCTGGGGAGGGTTCTGGTGCGCCTTCTGGACAGCAGGAATGGTTCTAAGCTCAATCTTTGCCATTGCTTTGGCGCCTCACCCGACCTTACCGGGGCTTTTGATGGCAATGACCCCAATTTGGCTGTTTGCATTCAATCAAATACGCGGCGTCAAAGACGAAGTCTCTATACCGGCAAGCATTCTGCTGATCGCTGGCGCTCTAGGACTTCTAATCTCAACACTATAGCCAAAACAATAGATATCCCCATATCGTCATTGCGAGGAGCATCAGCGACAAAGCAATCTGGTGACCTCTCTAGATCGCCGCGCGCCTTGCAGGCACTCGCGATGACAGGCAGAGGTTTAAAAACTTTCTATTCACGCGAAGTGTCGAAGAACCGAAGAAAAAATACTCCCCATTCGCAACCCCGTGCATCGACACGGGGTCTTTGCCTCATCTTCCACCAGACCCCGCATCCCGTGCGGGGTTAAGTTTCCAAGTGATCATATATTGCTGAGTAGAAAGTTACTGATAGGCTCCGCGGTGTTTCTCTCTCCCTCTCCCCCAACCCCTCTCCCTCCCTGAAGCGAGGGAGAGGGAGAGAAGTCTCTCAATAATTTTCTAATTAGCTATATTGTCATTTGAAATAAAAAACTGATTCTGTCATTCCGGCGGTGTTTTTTTGTCAGAAAAAACTAAAGAAAATGCTGACTGGGCCGGAATCCATATGTGAGCCGTTTAACGGCTCGCTCTCCGGATCCCGGCAGCCTGCCCCGGCGAAGGCAGGGGTGCAAGCATTCCTTTGGAATGCGCCAACGGGATGACGGTTTCTTATCTAAAATTACTATAGATCATGAAAACGATCCACCCTTTCCCATATCCACCAAACTCTTGGTGTCTTGGAGACTTGGTGGTTAGAAAAATGAGACACTAAGAAACGGAGGATGAATCGTTTTTCTAAAAGAAACAAAATAATCTGCATCAGGTTCCAATATATTTCAAATTATGATTAATGATCGGAATTCAAAGCATCTCGCAGGGCATCCTGCATTTCTGAGCTGGTTTTGATAACCTGCGCATTGGCTTTATAGGCATGTTCGGCAATCTTGAGATTGACCATTTCTTCATCCAGACTGACATTCGGCGCGTTAACAAGCCCCTGTTCATCCGCAAACGGAGAATCCGGAGAAAAACTCGGAACAAAAGCAGGGTCTCTATTCAAAACCATTGTCCGAACACCCGCCCCCTGCCCATTCGAAGAAAGGCTCTGGTCAACGGCAACTTTGGGCGTATAGGCTTGATGAGGGTCATTGGGGTCAACAGACCCAACAACATCGGCATTCACGATATTATTAGACGCCACTTCAGCCTTTTTTGAGGCCGAACTTAATCCGCTCAGAGCTATCGAAATCGGGTTTATCATTTTATTAATATATCATAGGATAGATTAAGAATTATTTGATGGGGTGAACCATGTCCAAGTTTTTTATGATTTTTACCGTTTTTCTTAGCATTTGTGCCTTTTCCGGCCATTCTGCCGAGGCAGGCTCAAAGTTCTATTCTCACTGGTGGTGGCAAAGCCATTGGAAGAATCAGGATTTTATTCCTTACTATGATAACGGGACAGAACCTCATAACACCCAATGGGATAAGAAAGAATGGCATCCGACCGATTGGATCACCATGAACGGAGGAGACTCCCAAAATTTAATGCATCGCTGGTACACGGCAAAGATTATCAACGCACAATATTACGATGATGAAATTCCATATCTTGATGTCGGTGTAAATTTCTATCATTTATCTGGCTATGATAAGAGCCGCATTATGGAGACCGTAAATTACATTTATCAGATCACGGAAAAGTCTCCGCGCATGTTCTACCTGCGCGATCCGCAAACCGAAAAGATCATCGGCTATTACGGCTCTGACGGTTTGATACTGCAATAAAATTGACAGCCATTGACTATGAAAAAAACCTCTTATCTCAAGAGGTTTTTCTTTGCAACTGTAACAATTTGCCATAATAGAAAAGCATAAGATTTTACTATAGCTGAATAGAAAATTATTGGGAGACTTCTCTCCCTCTCCCTCGCTTCAGGGAGGGAGAGGGGTTAGGGGAGAGGGAGGGTTAATGGAACAAGGAAAGTTTGAGTTCCTCTTACGAACTCCCTCTCTCTTGATCTCTCTCCCTCTTTAAAAAGAGTGAGAGAGAAACAACGCGGAGCCTATCAGTAACTTTCTATTCTACTATAATTGCTGTCACCCCCGCTAACACAAACCTCCTCCCCCTGTCACCCCCGCGCAGGCGGGGGTCTGGATCCTCCTGCATTTTGACGGATGCCCGCCGGAGTTTATCCCTGTGAAAACAGGGGCGGACATGACAGTAGGCAAACTCATTCATCCACGACTAAAGCCCCTCAACGAGGGGATTTATTTTATTTAATTCTTGGATTTATCAACCAACTTATTCTTGGCAATCCAAGGCATCATCGCACGAAGTCTTTCACCCACTTCTTCGATAGGATGTTCGGCTTCACGACGACGTGTTGCTTTAAAGGACGGCTGCCCCGCTTGACACTCCAGCATCCAATCCCTCGTAAAACGACCTGATTGAATATCATCGAGGATACGTTTCATCTCAGCCTTGGTCTCATCCGTCACAACGCGTGGCCCACGCGTATAATCGCCATATTCAGCCGTATTGGAAATTGAATACCGCATATTGGCCATACCGCCTTCATACATCAAATCAACGATCAACTTCATCTCGTGCAAACACTCGAAATAAGCCATTTCAGGCGCATATCCAGCTTCGGTCAATGTCTCATAACCGGCCTTGATTAACGCACAAACACCGCCGCACAATACGGCCTGTTCACCAAACAAATCTGTTTCGCATTCTTCGCGGAAAGATGTCTCGATAATCCCCGAACGACCGCCGCCAACGCCTGACGCATACGCCAACGCCAAATCACGAGCCTTACCCGATGCATCCTGATGAACAGCAAACAGACATGGAACTCCGCCGCCCTTTTGATATTCACCGCGCACAGTGTGTCCGGGGCCTTTCGGAGCAACCATAAACACATCCACATCTTTACGTGGTTCAATCAAATTGAAATGGATATTCAGACCATGAGCAAATGCAATCGCAGCCCCTGCCTTCATATTATCATGAATCCATGTGTAGTAAATTTCGCGCTGCAATTCATCAGGGCACGCCATCATCAGCACATCGCCCCATTTGGCGGCGTCATCAGGCGTCATGGTTTCAAACCCTGCGGCCTGAGCCTTGGCATTGGTCGCACTATCTGCACGAAGCGCAATACGCACATCCTTAACCCCGCTTTCGCGCAAGTTCGCAGCATGCGCATGACCTTGAGAGCCATACCCGACAATCACGACTTTTTTGTCTTTCAAAACACTCAGATTACAATCAGAATCATAATACACCTTCATACTACTCTCTCCTTTTTTAAAGATTAAATTATCCTAATTACTGCATAGCCTTTTCGACAACATTCATCAACTTCAAATGGTCATTGAGATTGCCGATAATCTGGCCGTTCTCAAGTCCATAAGCATCCTCATCGACTTTCAGATAAACCAAATGCGCATTCCAGATCATACCGCCGAAAGAACTGGTCTCTTCAAACTTGCAATTAAAGACTTCGTCTTCATCCAGCTCGTAATCTGTTTCTTTCTCGATAACACTGGCCGTCAATTTGACCAATTTGAACCCATCAGACGCGCCATAGGAAACGGATTGAACCGCCTCAAATTTGCGGTCATATTGATCCTTATCCAGAACCAACTTCACAGCCGCCTCACACCCCTTGGCAAGACGCTGATTATTCAGCTCTTCTTGTCCGCAGGAACTTAAGGAAACAGCAACAGCCGCCAATAAACAAAACTTAAGCAGCTTCATAAACGCCCCCTTTACCTCGGGAGATCGCAGCAACGCCCGTACGGGAAATCTCGACCAATCCCAACGGAGTCATCAGATCAATAAACGCATTGACCTTCTCGGTTGTGCCAGTGATCTCGAACACAAAACTTTCAAGCGTTGAATCGACAACGCGCGCCCTGAAGATATCAGCGACGCGCAAAGCCTCAATACGTTTATCCTTTTTCCCGACCACTTTAAGGAGCGCAAGCTCGCGCTCGATGTGGGTGCTCTCAAGCGTGAGGTTCGAGACTTTATGCACGGGCACAAGTCGTGAAAGCTGGTGGTGAATCTGTTCAATGACATGGACCGTCCCCGAACACACAATCGTGATACGCGATTGTCTGGACGTATGGTCAGTCTCGGCAACTGTCAGACTTTCGATGTTATACCCGCGACCGGAAAACAATCCGATCACCCGCGCCAGAACACCCGGCTCGTTATCGACGATAATAGCCAAAGTATGCGATGAGACAGGGTCTTGCACTGGTGCCGCACCATAAACGCTTTTACGATCCTGTTGAGATGTACGTGCCATGTTAGAGTTCCCCTTTCACCTACACGAGAGTCTTATCAAATTTTTCAGCATCCGCCGATAAAATCATTTCATTATGCGCTTTGCCCGACGGGATCATCGGGAAACAATTTTCCGATGGGTCAACGCACACATCAACGATGGTCACACAATCGGTTTTCATCATTTTGGCAATCGCGTCATCCAGCTCCGCAGGATTTGTCACGCGCATTCCGACCCCGCCATAAGCTTCCGCCAACTTCACGAAATCAGGTAAAGACTCGGTATAAGAATTGGAATACCGCTCTCCGTGCAACAATTCTTGCCATTGCTTGACCATCCCCATCCATTGGTTATTGAGGATAAAGATTTTAACAGGCAAACGGTACTGAACAGCGGTGGACATTTCCTGAATATTCATCAGGATCGAGGCATCCCCCGCAACATCCACTACCAAAGCATCAGGATGAGCCATCTGCACGCCAATCGCCGCAGGGAAACCGTATCCCATTGTGCCCAATCCGCCAGATGTCATCCAATGGTTCGGTTTATCAAACTTCAGGAATTGTGCCGCCCACATTTGGTGCTGCCCGACTTCCGTAGAGATAAACACATCCCGTCCGTTTTTCTTGGACATTTCTTTATCCAAAGCAGCCTGTAAACGCTCCAAAGCAAATTGCGGCTTAATAGTCTTGTCTGATTTTTTATAGTTCAGACATTTCACCGCGCGCCATTTTTCAATCTGCGCCCACCAAGCTTTCATAGCTGCAGCATCAGCTTTGTATTTGCGTTTCTTCCAAACAGCGATCATCGCACGTAACGCTTCAACACTGTCCGAAACAATCCCCAAATCAACCCGCACGTTTTTATTGATCGAGCTTGGGTCAATATCAATGTGGATTTTCTTGGAGTTCGGCGCAAAAGCATTCAGGCGTCCCGTCACGCGGTCATCGAAACGCGCGCCGATATTCACCATCACATCACAAT
>JAGRKB010000007.1:0-15952 GCA_020442425.1 Alphaproteobacteria bacterium
TGGCTCGCCCGGACGGATGCGGTAATCGATCTTACCGTATTGACCAGAACCACCGGACTGTTTCTTGTGGGTGTAGCTGTCTTCAACAGGCTTGGTGATGGTTTCACGGTAAGCCACCTGAGGCGCACCAACATTTGCCTCGACTTTGAATTCACGTCTCATACGATCAACGAGAATTTCCAAATGCAACTCGCCCATACCCTTCATGATGGTTTGACCAGATTCATGGTCAACAGACACACGGAAGGACGGATCTTCAGCAGCCAAACGTTGCAGAGCAAGACCCATTTTTTCTTGGTCAGCTTTTGTTTTTGGCTCAACTGCGATCTCGATAACAGGCTCAGGGAATTCCATACGCTCAAGAACGATTGGCTTAGACCCATCACAAAGTGTATCACCTGTTGTTGTGTCTTTCAGACCAACCAGAGCCACGATATCACCAGCATAAGCCTCTTTGATTTCTTCGCGGTTATTGGAGTGCATCAGAAGCATACGACCGATACGTTCTTTTTTGTCTTTAACAGAGTTTTGAACGTATGAACCGGATTCTAGTTTACCGGAGTAGATACGCGCAAATGTCAAAGATCCAACGAACGGGTCGTTCATGATTTTGAATGCCAATGCAGAGAACGGTGCGTCGTCAGAACATGCGCGGCTATCTGCTTCGTCAGAGTCAACTTTTTTACCTTTTACAGAGCCGACATCCAATGGGCTTGGCAAGTAGTCCACAACAGCGTCCAACAATGTTTGAACACCTTTGTTTTTGAAAGAGGACCCGCACAGCATTGGAACAAATTTAGATGCCAATGTTCCTTTACGGATACAACGCTTCAATGTGACCATGTCGATTTCTTTACCTTCAAGGTAAGCTTCCATGGCTTCATCTTCCATTTCGACAGCCATCTCGACCATCTTAGCGCGCCATTCTTCAGCTTTCTCTTTTAGATCAGCAGGAATTTCTTCTTCGGTGAATGTTGCACCCAAGTTGTCAGAGTTCCAGACAATTGCTTTCATTTTCAGCAAATCTACAACACCAGCGAAATCAGACTCAGCACCAATCGGCAGGTTGATTACGAGTGGGTTTGCACCGAGGCGCTTATCCACATCTTCAACGCATTGATAGAAGTTTGCACCGATTTTATCCATTTTGTTGGAGAACACGATACGTGGCACTTTATACTTGTCGCCTTGACGCCAAACAGTTTCAGTCTGAGGCTCAACACCTTGGTTAGAGTCAAGCAAACAGACAGCACCATCAAGAACACGCAAGGAGCGCTCAACCTCAATGGTGAAGTCCACGTGACCCGGGGTATCAATAATGTTGAAACGAATTTTCTCGCCAGGAGCTGCCCCATCTGCCGGACCATGCCAAAAACATGTGGTTGCAGCAGACGTAATCGTGATCCCACGCTCTTGCTCTTGCTCCATCCAGTCCATAGTAGCCGCACCGTCGTGAACCTCACCAATTTTGTGAGATTTTCCGGTGTAGTACAGAATACGCTCGGTGGTTGTCGTTTTACCGGCATCAATGTGCGCCATGATACCGAAGTTACGATAATGTTGGAGTGCAAATTCGCGGGCCATGTTTTATTTCCTTAAACCTTAAAATCCAATTCCTAGAAACGGTAGTGAGCAAACGCACGGTTCGCTTCTGCCATTTTGTGGGTATCATCACGTTTTTTAACAGCAGAGCCACGATCGTTAGCAGCTTCGTAAGCCTCAGCAGCCAAACGTTCAGCCATTGTGTTTTCTCCACGTTTACGAGCGAAGTCACGCAACCAACGCATGGACAATGCCTCAGCACGCGCTGCAGGAACCTCGATAGGAACCTGATAGTTTGCACCCCCAACGCGACGGGATTTAACCTCAACTTGCGGACCGATTTTTTTCAGGGCCAAAAGCATAATCGCCAAGCCGCTGCTTTTCTTAGCGGCATCAGCATTCAAATCCAGATCATTGGCAGCTTTTTTGTCAAGCATCTCAATCGCATCATATACAATGCGTTCCGCGATAGATTTTTTACCACGGGTCATGATGATATTAATGAACTTTGATAGAGTTACATCCCCGAATCTTGGATCAGGGAGAATCTCACGTTTTTTTGGTGTATGACGACGGGACATTTGTCTTCAATCCTTCTTTACAAAAATCTCTTTTATCACTTAGGCTTCTTCACGCCATAACAGGAGCGTGATTGCTTACGATCTTTAACGCCTTGGGTATCCAGCGCACCACGAACGATACGGTAACGCACACCCGGCAAATCCTTAACACGACCGCCATGCACGAGAACAACTGAGTGCTCTTGCAGATTGTGGCCTTCACCGCGGATGTAGCAAATCACTTCAATTCCTGTTGTCAGGCGAACTTTAGCTACTTTACGGAGAGCGGAGTTAGGTTTTTTAGGAGTTGTCGTATAGACACGGGTGCAAACGCCACGAACTTGTGGGTTCTGTTTCAGAGCGCGGTTTTTCTTGCGCTTGACCTGTTTTTCCCGCGGGTTACGGATAAGCTGTTGAATTGTTGGCATGCTTTTTTGCCCTTCAGTCCTTTTATCTCAATAATAAAAATGTTGTGGATGGTTGGCGTCGTACCGCGACAAAGACCTTGAGTCAAGGGAAATCTTTACCCTGACGACGATTTTTTGTCTTCCACGGATACCCCCGAGGGGGTTTTTAGTATCGCGTATAACCTTTTCAAACCCTTGTATTACAACGATTTAGCGAAGATTACGGCCGACGCATCCAAAACAAGTTCGCGGACTATACTCTGCGATTCAGCGTTGAGTCAAATGTTATTTTCATCTTTTTTTAATTTTTTTTGAATCATTTGAATCACTTAGCGGGATTTGATGAATCTGAACCTATGTGCCTTCTCTAGACAGGAAGAGCTATCGAGCCATCATAATTTTTGGGGAGCGCCCACTTGCCCCTCCTGCGAGCCTGTTCCGTGGGGCAAACAAGAAGCTGACGATACCCCAACAATAATCTGGGGTAAGCAGATACAGACATCCCACCCACTGCTGTGAAGTCTGCTTTTGCTGAAGCAAGAGCTCTTTCCCTCTGGCTTAGCTTGGCCCCTCCTATGCAGCTATTCACGTAACCCACTACTGCAAATGGACGAGCCTCTTTTGCGGCACTTACGTTTTTGGCATTATCGGTGACGATCATAGTGTCTCGTGGCCCAATCCCACTTTCTTCCATAATTTTCCTGTATATATCCGTCAGGGATTTTTTTTGTGGGGTCGCGTCAGTTCCAAAAATTCTGTCTTCAAAATATTCTAAAGAACGCGCTTTCTTTAATTGGCGCTCCAACTCACCTGTGCGTCCTTTGGTTACAGCGACTAATTTATGCCCCTGGCCTCTTAAATTCGAGAGCATTTCGCGATTTTGATGACTTGCCGTATATGCAACACTTTTTCTTAATGAGCGTTTTAAACGGTCTTGCATACGGCGGAAGAAATCAATTGTTCTTGCATTCACCTCACCGCCTTTCCAACCTAGACTCATTATAAATTCTCCGGCCCGAATGCTGGCCATGTCGTATAAGGCGTAATCTTCCAGTCCTGCTCTTTGGGTAATAGCGCGCATATGCTGGTTTCCATGAACGACTTGTTTTTCAATGTCATAGCTCGTCCAGCGTAAATCTAAGGCAATCAGCATTTTTATGCTTCCCTGTTTTTCTATTTTCTTATTGAAATTATTTTTGAGAATTTCGTCAATAAAAAAATCACCCCCGATTTATGGTCGGGGGTGGTTTGTAATCTGTTTTCCCTCTCCCTAACCCTCTCCCAAGGGGAGAGGGAATAATAGGGGAAGTTTAGCTATTTGCTGCTTCGGCCATTGGCATTTCGGCTTGTTCGTCGGCCTCTTCAATTGCGCCAGCTTGTTGTTGAGCGGCAATCGCCAGTTTGTCACGTCCGGCAGCCAATTTCTTGAGCTGATTGACGTATGCACCGGTACCGGCAGGGATCAAACGACCCACGATCACGTTTTCTTTCAGGCCATGCAGCTTGTCGGACTTGCCTTGGCAGGCCGCCTCGGTCAAGACACGTGTTGTCTCCTGGAAGGATGCCGCAGAGATGAAGGATCGTGTTTGCAGGGACGCTTTGGTAATACCTTGCAGGATCGGACGGCCTTCGGGCGGACGTTTTCCTTCATCAAGATATTTCTGACGCTCGATTGCAAACTCGTCACGTTCAACATGTTCACCGACGAGATAGGTGGTGTCACCCACTTCGGTAATCTCTGTTTTCTGCAACATTTGGCGAACGATCACTTCGATGTGTTTATCGTTGATCTTCACACCTTGCAGGCGGTAAACGTCCTGAATTTCGTTAATGAGGTAATCAGCCAGAGCTTCAACACCCATCACATCCAGAATATCGTGAGGAACCATAGCACCATCAAGCAGTGCATCCCCTTTGCGAACATAGTCCCCTTCAGCAACTGCCAAGTGGCGGCCTTTCGGGATCAGATATTCGCGAGGTTCTTGATCGGCTTCGCTTGGGCGCACCACGATACGGCGTTTTGCCTTGTAGTCTTTACCAAATTCAACCTGACCTTCGATTTCCGAGATAACGGCAGCGTCTTTCGGACGGCGTGCTTCGAAGAGTTCAGCCACGCGTGGCAGACCCCCTGTAATATCACGGGTTTTCGAGGTTTCGCGAGGAATACGTGCCAAAATATCACCCGCTTTGACTTCCTGACCATTTTCAACGGAGAGAACCGCGTCCACAGACAGGTAGTAGTTTGCTGGCAAACCGTTTGGCAGGGTAATCACTTCACCTTTGCTATCCAACAGGGAAATACGAGGTTTCAGATCGCTTCCTTTTGGTTGGGAACGCCAGTCAATCACCACTTTGGAAGAGATACCGGTCGCTTCGTCCATTTTCTCAGAAATGGATACGCCTTCAACCATATCAAAGTAGTGTGCGACACCGTCTTTTTCGGTGATGATCGGCATGGTGAACGGATCCCATTCTGCCATTTTATCACCCGGTTTGACGCTTACACCATCAGCAACCAACAAACGTGCACCATATGGCAGACGGTGGATTGCTTTTTCCGCACCCTTAGCATCTTTCAAAACAAGTTCCGTGTTACGGCCCATCACAATGTTGACGCCTTCGGAGTTTTTGACCACGTTGTGGTGGCGGATTTCAACCGTTGCAGCCATGGTGGCTTCGAAGGATGATTTTTCTGCACCTTTTTGCGCCGCTCCACCAATGTGGAATGTCCGCATGGTCAACTGTGTACCCGGTTCACCAATCGATTGTGCCGCCATAACGCCGACAGCTTCACCGATATTCACTTCGGTACCGCGTGCGAGGTCACGACCGTAACATTTCGCACAGACACCGATTTGAGTGTCGCAAGTCAGAACAGAGCGAACGAGGATCGAGTCCACGCCTGCTGTTTCCACAGCTTCAGCTTTGACTTCGTCGATCAGATCGTTACGCGCAACAATGACGTCACCGGACAATGGATCAACGATATCGGTTGCTGCTGTACGACCGAGAATGCGTTCGGACAAGGAAACCACAACATCTGCACCGTTCATAACAGCGCGCATGGTGATTCCGCGTTCGGTACCGCAATCAGGTTCGTAAATCACAGCGTCTTGTGCCACGTCAACCAAACGACGGGTCAAGTAACCGGAGTTCGCTGTTTTCAACGCCGTATCCGCTAGACCCTTACGGGCTCCGTGGGTCGAGTTAAAGTATTCAAGAACCGACAGACCTTCTTTAAAGTTGGAGATAATCGGAGTCTCGATAATTTCACCGGACGGCTTGGCCATCAGACCGCGCATACCAGCCAACTGGCGGATCTGGGCTGCAGAACCACGAGCACCGGAGTGCGCCATCATGTAAACCGAGTTTGGAACACCTGAAGAGCTAGAAATTTCTTTCATCATCGCATCGGCAACTTCGTCGGTACAACGAGACCAAATATCAACGACCTTGTTGTATTTTTCACCTTTGGTGATCAGACCGTCCATATATTGCTGTTCGTATTCCTTCACCTTGGATTCTGCATCAGCTACCAGTTTAATCTTCGCGTCAGGAATGATCATGTCATCCTTACCGAAGGAAATCCCAGCGATACAAGCGTATCTGAATCCGAGTTTCATCATACGGTCACAGAAAATGACTGTCTCTTTTTGACCGCAGTGACGATAAACCACGTCGATCAGGTTCGAGATTTCCTTCTTGGTAAGTGTCGTATTCAGAACGCTAACAGGAATGTTTTTGTTCCGTGGCAGCAAGTCAGCCAGCATCATACGGCCTGGAGTGGATTCGATGATACGGGTTACCGGCTCACCTTCTTCATCGACAGTTTCGTAACGGCACTTGATTTTAGAATGCAATGTTACAACACCGGCTTGAAGAGCGTGGTGAACTTCGCCCATATCACGGAAGGTCATGCCTTCTCCGGTCAAACCTTCGCCGACAACGGAGAGGTAGTACAGACCCAAAACAATATCTTGTGACGGCACGATAATTGGTTTGCCCGATGCCGGAGACAGGATGTTGTTGGTGGACATCATCAGAACACGGCTCTCGAGCTGTGCTTCCACAGACAGCGGTACGTGAACAGCCATTTGGTCACCGTCAAAGTCCGCGTTGAAGGCGGTACAAACGAGTGGGTGCAACTGAATGGCTTTCCCTTCGATCAGGGTGGGCTCGAACGCCTGAATCCCCAAACGGTGGAGTGTCGGCGCACGGTTCAGCAATACAGGGTGTTCGCGGATCACTTCTTCCAGAATATCCCAAACTTCAGGGCGTTCACGTTCCACCATTTTCTTCGCGGCTTTAACGGTTGTTGCCAATCCGTAGAGTTCCAGCTTGTGGTAAATGAACGGCTTAAAGAGTTCCAGAGCCATTTTCTTAGGAAGGCCGCACTGGTGCAATTTTAATTCAGGGCCCACCACGATCACAGAACGACCGGAGTAGTCAACACGTTTACCGAGCAAGTTCTGACGGAAACGACCTTGTTTCCCTTTGAGCATATCGGAGAGTGATTTCAACGGACGCTTGTTCGCGCCTGTAATCACACGACCGCGACGACCGTTATCGAACAATGCATCAACAGCTTCTTGCAACATACGTTTTTCATTTCGCACGATGATGTCCGGTGCACGGAGTTCCATCAGGCGTTTCAAACGGTTGTTACGGTTGATGACACGACGATACAAATCGTTCAAGTCAGAGGTTGCGAAACGTCCGCCATCAAGAGGCACCAATGGGCGCAGCTCAGGAGGAAGAACAGGCACTACGTCCAGAATCATCCATTCAGGACGTGTTCCGGAAGAGATAAATGCGTCGATCAGTTTCAAGCGTTTGACGAGTTTTTTGCGTTTTGTTTCAGAGGAACAATCACGCAGCTCTTCTTCAGCTTTGACTTTTTCGGTTTCAAGGTTGATCGCAGACAGGATTTCCTTGATTGCTTCTGCACCGATAGCGGCACGGAAGTTTTCATCACCAAATTCGTCTTGAGCGTCCATGAACTCTTCTTCAGAGAGAAGTTGGAGCGGCTTCAGGGATGTTAGGCCCGGATCAATCACGATGTAGTTTTCAAAGTACAGAACGCGTTCAAGATCTTTCAGAGTGATGTCGATCATCAAACCGATACGGCTTGGCAAAGACTTCAAGAACCAGATGTGGGCAACAGGAGATGCCAACTGGATGTGGCCCATGCGCTCACGGCGGACTTTCGTCAATGTGACTTCGACGCCGCACTTCTCGCAGATAATGCCTTTGTACTTCATGCGTTTGTATTTACCGCACAAGCATTCGTAGTCCTTCACAGGTCCAAAAATGCGCGCACAGAACAGACCATCGCGCTCAGGCTTGAAGGTTCTGTAGTTGATGGTTTCCGGTTTTTTGACTTCACCAAAAGACCAAGACAGAATTTGCTCTGGTGATGCCACAGAAATGCGGATCGAGTCGAAATTCTGGAGGCCGGTTGGCTGTCCAAAGAGGTTCATCAGTTCGTTCATTGCTTGCGCTCCTAGTTAACCTATAAAACTTTTACTTTTTCCCGAGACCCCGTTTTAAAAACGGGGTTACGCTATTTTACTACTTTTTTCTTCCGTAACCCCGTGCTTGACACGGGGTCTTTTACTTTTTTTCCTCTCGTAACCCCGCACGTGATGCGGGGTCTTGATCCGATTAGTTCCAATTTCTTTTTACATCTTCATAAAGATCATCCCAATTTGGATTTTCTTTTTCGATCAATTCTATTTTCCAGTCTCTCTTCCATTTTTTCATTAGACGCTCGCGGTGGGCGGCTTGTTCAATGTCTTGATGAATTTCGTAATAAACCAAACGGGTTGCATTATATTTTTTGGTAAATCCGTCTGCGCATTTATTTCTATGTTCTTCCATTCTCTTCATCAGATTGGTTGTGAGACCGGTATAAATAACTCCTTCTTTTTTGTTGGTTAGCAGATAGATAAAAACCCGATCTATCCGTCTGTCCATTTTATTCTCTCTTTTCCAGACCCCGCATCACGTGCGGGGTTACGCTATTTTTATTTTTTTTCATCTTCTGTAACCCCGTTCCTGACACGGGTCATGATTTTTCACCACGAAGTTTATCTATTTCTGCATCTCCAGTTCGATCCAATGATCTCCAAAACCTTTTAGTTTTGCGTCGTTAAGGTCGAGTCCACCTGTGTAAATAAACTGCGCGTCACATTCATCACACCACCCACTTGCTGCAGTAAACTTATAGCTTGCATCTGCGCCACAAGATGGGCATTTGAATGTGCCGTATTTTCCACCTGATTGCTCAACCTTAACCTTTACATCCATCTACTTACTCATCCGACTGGTTCATTTCGACGTTGAGGCCCAAAGCTTTCAATTCTTTGGTCAGAACGTTGAAGGACTCAGGGACACCGATTTCGAAGTTGTCTTCGCCGCGAACAATCGCTTCATAGACTTTCGAACGACTGGCCACGTCGTCGGACTTGATGGTGAGCAACTCTTGCAGAGTATAGGCAGCGCCGTATGCTTGCAGAGCCCAAACCTCCATCTCCCCGAAACGCTGACCACCGAACTGGGCTTTACCGCCGAGTGGTTGTTGCGTAACAAGCGAGTATGGTCCGATAGAACGGGCGTGGATCTTGTCGTCCACCAAGTGGTGCAGTTTGAGGATATATTTATATCCGACTGTCACAGGGCGGTGGAACGGTTCACCGGTACGACCATCAATCAGGGTGACCTGACCGGATGAGTTGAGACCTGCTTTTTCCAACAATGTGGTGATGTCTGATTCTTCAGCACCATCAAAGACCGGTGTTGCCATCGGCACACCGCCGCGAAGGTTGTTTGCCATTTCAACGACTTGTGTGTCATCCAACAATGTGACTTTGGCGTTATATTCGCCTTCGCCATATACGTCTTTCAGCTTGGCTTTGAGTTCAGTGATCTCAGCCGCAGCAGGATGTTTCGGATCATTGAAGCTGTCGATCATTTCACCGATCTGACGTCCTAAGGAAGCAGATGCCCAACCAAGGTGCGTTTCCAAAATCTGACCGACGTTCATACGAGATGGCACACCGAGCGGGTTCAGAACCACGTCAACAGGTGTTCCGTCTTCAAGGAACGGCATGTCTTCACGCTTCATGATGCGTGAGACAACCCCTTTGTTTCCGTGACGTCCGGCCATTTTATCACCCGGCTGGATTTTACGTTTAATCGCCACGAAGACTTTAACGGTTTTCATCACGCCTGGTGGCAATTCATCACCACGTTGGAGTTTTTCTACACGGTTTTCGAAACGTTGTTTGACGTTATCAACTGCATCATCAAATGTTTTACCGACAGCTTCGATTTCAGCCATAACAGCTTCATCTTCTACGCCGATTTGACGCCACAGACCACGCTTCTCGATTGCATCCAGATCAGCGCCGTTCAGAGTTGCGCCTTTCTTGATACCATCAACGCCTTTAGGCGCAGAAGCTACTGTTTGACCGACCAACAATTCTTTCAAACGGGAATAGAAACCGTCTTCCAGAATTTTACGTTCGTCGTCACGGTCTTTGGAGAGTTGATCGATCTCTTCGCGTTCAATAGACAAAGCACGGGAGTCTTTATCAATACCACGACGGTTGAAGACGCGAACCTCAACAACGGTTCCTTGGGTTCCCGGTGGGAGACGCAAGGAGCTGTCTTTCACGTCAGCCGCTTTTTCACCGAAAATCGCGCGCAGCAATTTTTCTTCCGGTGTCATCGGGCTTTCGCCTTTTGGTGTGACTTTACCGATCAGGATATCTCCAGGGCCGACTTCTGCACCGATGTGAACGATACCACTTTCATCAAGGTGTTTCAGAGCCTCTTCCCCGACGTTTGGAATATCGCGAGTGATTTCCTCAGGTCCGAGCTTGGTGTCACGAGCCATCACTTCGAATTCTTCGAGGTGAATAGAGGTAAATACGTCTTCGGCCACGATCCGTTCAGAGAGAAGAATCGAGTCTTCGAAGTTGTAACCGTTCCAAGGCATAAACGCGACGAGCACGTTTTTACCCAGAGCCAATTCACCGAATTGTGTGGATGGACCGTCAGCGATGATATCGCTTGCTTTGACCACGTCACCGACTTTTACCAACGGACGTTGGTTAATGCAGGTTGATTGGTTGGAGCGTTGGAATTTCATCATTTTATAGATGTCAACCACAGGCTCGTCAGAACGAAGTTCTTCGGTCGCACGGATAACGATACGGTTTGCATCTACTTCAACAACAACACCACCACGGCGCGCTGCAACTGCAGCTCCGGAGTCGCGTGCTACAGGCAATTCCATACCTGTACCGACCAACGGCGCATCAGAGCGCAGCAGAGGTACAGCCTGACGCTGCATGTTTGATCCCATCAACGCACGGTTCGCATCGTCGTTTTCAAGGAACGGAATTAGAGCCGCAGCAACAGAGACGATCTGCTTCGGAGACACGTCAATATATTCGATATGTTCCGGAGTGGACATCAAGTTTTCACCAGCCTTACGGCAAGAGATCAGGTCATTTACGAATTGCCCTTCTGGAGTGAGCACAGCGTTTGCCTGAGCAATCGTGTATTTGGCCTCTTCCATTGCGGACATGTAGATCACTTCGTCGGTCACTTTGCCGTCGACAACTTTACGGTATGGGCTTTCGATGAAGCCATACTGGTTGACGCGAGCAAAAGTAGACAGAGAGTTGATCAGACCGATGTTTGGACCTTCAGGGGTCTCAATCGGGCAGATCCGCCCATAGTGGGTCGGGTGTACGTCACGCACTTCGAACCCTGCGCGTTCACGTGTCAAACCGCCTGGGCCCAATGCAGACAAACGACGTTTGTGCGTAATTTCGGACAGAGGGTTGGTTTGGTCCATAAACTGGGACAGCTGGGATGATCCGAAGAATTCACGGACTGCAGCTTGCGCCGGTTTGGAGTTGATCAAATCGTGCGGCATGTAGTTGTCGATATCGACAGACGACATACGTTCACGAATTGCACGTTCCATACGCATCAGACCGAGGCGAACCTGATTTTCCATCAGCTCACCAACGGAGCGAACACGACGGTTGCCCAAGTTGTCGATATCATCCACTTCGCCACGACCATCTTTCAGCTCATGGAGATATTTCAGAATGGAGAGAATGTCGGCTTTGGTCAGAACGCGCAGATCATCACTTGCGGACAAGTCAAGACGTGCGTTCATTTTTACGCGACCAACAGCAGAAAGGTCATAGCGCTCTGGATCAAAGAACAAGGAATGGAAGAGACCTTCGGCTGATTCTACAGTCGGTGGCTCACCAGGACGCATCACACGATAGATATCGATCAATGCTTCTTCGCGGGTATCACATTTATCTGCTATCATTGTGTTGCGGATATATGGCCCGATGTTCAAGTGATCAATCCCCAACAAAGGAAGATCGGTTGCTCCCATGTCGACGAGTTTATTGATATCGTCTTCAGACAATTCATGACCTGCTTCGAACATTACGAGACCGGTGGTCATGTCCATGACATCGCTTGCAAGGTAGGAACCGATCATTTCTTCTTCAGAAACAAGGATTTCCTGCAGGCCGTCTTCGACCAATTTCTTGGCCGCACGAGGAGTGATTTTCTTACCGGCTTCAGCCACAACCTTACCGGATTTTGCATCAACCAGATTGTATGCCAATTTCACGCCACGGAAACGCTCTGCATCAAAGGCAGTTTTCCAGCCTTTTTTGTCATGAGAATAGACGACACTCTTGTAGAATGTGCCAAGGATTTCTTCGTTGCTCATCCCCTGAATCAAGAGAGGGTCGATCTCTTTTCCGTTTTGCTGGCAATCGAGAATATATTGCTCGGTTTCAGCCCCGTAGAGCGCACGCATAAAGGTTGTTACAGGCAATTTACGGCGGCGGTCAATACGGACGTTTAGGATGTCTTTTGCATCAAATTCGAAGTCGAGCCAAGAGCCACGGTAAGGAATGATCCGTGCAGCAAACAGGTACTTTCCTGAGGCATGGGTTTTACCGCCGTCATGATCGAAGAATACACCAGGGCTACGGTGCATTTGGGAAACAATCACACGCTCTGTTCCGTTGACGATGAATGTCCCGTTGCGGGTCATCAACGGCATATCCACCATATAAACGTCTTGTTCTTTAATATCGCGGATCGAACGCAGGCCGGTTTCTTCATCTACATCAAACACAGACAGACGCAAGGTGACACGCAAAGGTGCAGCAAAAGTCATGCTGCGGGTATAGCATTCTTCTACGTCATATTTCGGATCTTCGAGCTCGTATTTTACGAAGTCAATCTCTGCTTTGTCAGAGAAGTCCTTGATCGGGAAGACCGTTGAAAGAACTTCCTGAAGGCCTTGCATTTTGCGGTCATCAGCAGGCACATTCATTTGCAGGAATTGTTCGTAGGAATCTTTTTGAACCTCAATCAGGTTCGGCATAGCAGCAACTTCACGGATTTTTCCGAAGGAACGACGAATACGTTTGCGTCCTGTAAAGTTATCAACAATGGCTGCCGGAGAAAGAACGGGAGATGCTTGTTTAGCAGTAGCTTTTTTCATGTTTTGGCCCTTAAATGTCTGAAACAAAAATTAGTTCAGGTATTCTACAAATCGGAACTTTTAGCCCTTCATTCGACCCGTCTTCTTGCATCACACATGGCCTTGCGGTTTGCCAGATGATTACATGAGACAATACTTGAATGAATTTCCTTTTATGTTCCTTGGGTCCGCAAAATAAACACAACAGAAAATGCGTGTTTTTCTGTTGGGTAAGCGGTTTTAACGAATTGATTCGGTGTTGTCCAGAGAAAAGATTCATATTTTGTAAAGATTTTATTTGTTTACAGAATGCATCCGACTAGTCATCCCCGCTTCAGGCGGGGATCCGGTCATCTCTTTTCGTTCACGCCAAGAGCACCAGGAAACGCAAGGAATGTAGACAACTAAATTTTATCAAGAGAATTTTTGTATTTTCTCACTGATCTCTGCGCCCTCCGTGGTGATTTTCTTTTTAACCACAGAAGACACAGAGGCGCACAGAGTTTTTTGAATTTCAGGAATGGTTGGCACCAAAATATTACTTATCCCTATTCACTCCATCTACCCCCACTTTCTAGGAATTTAATCCTTTACTTTTTATCGGGTTTGGGTTAGTATTTTGAAGCGTACGGGTAACGCCTTGTTCCCTGTCTTGTTTTAGGCAGGGATTTTTGCTGTGTCTTTTTTGTATTTTCGGAGGTTTTTTAGTGTCTAAAATTGTTCAAACAGTCAAACGAACTATTAAGAACCTGGAGACAAGAAAAAATTTTCGCAAAACGAACTGAGTTTGAGGCGCCAAAATGTACGCGTTCTCTCTTAATAAAGTAATCGCCCCGAAAGGGCGATCTCTGAATAATATTTTCTTGTTCTAATTTTCCAGTGCACGAGCACTTGAAGAAATATCTTGAGGAGCTCTTTTTAACTCGAATTCTAAATTGCCCGCATGTTTATCATAGATAACTTTAGCTGCTATTCCTAATTGACTTAAATCCTCTGCCATCTGATGTTTAGCAAACTCTCCAGATATGTATTCTTTGGTTAACATATTAAAAATTCTTGTCGTTCGACTTGGCAATAATGAACTTAGCGGAGCACTTTTTGAGCTTAGAAATCTAGTGATTGGAAATTCCCCTTCTAATATTCTTACATTCAGAGCGCGTCTATCAAAACCCAAAGAATCTTTGTGCACGACATCTGCTAGAACTTGAGGATATACAGGATCACTTCTTACAGCATCAAATGCACTTTTTAATAACATTGCGAGTTTATCGCCGCGTACTCTTTCTATAGCTCTAACTTCTTTTATAATGTCTTGGGTGGATAAGGCGCTCATCGTAGTTATCTCCTGTACTGAAAATTTTGTACCGAGAGAGATATCTATTTTTCATATCCTTGTCAATCTTTTTTCGTAATGCTATATGAAGATTTAGGTTTGCTTTAAAAACCTATCCCACAGGTCGTGGGATTGGGCAATGACGGCGTAGGCCCAATTATCTTGGGTCGGGGTGAAGGCCGTGCGCATTTTTTGAATGATTTCTTCTTTTTCGTGGTGGGTATCCTCATATTTCTCAGCGAGAAGCGTGCGGTTGAGGATTGCCCCTAACACATCAATCCCGGGGATACGGGCTTGGGTGGTTCCGAACTCCATAGTGATCGGGATAATTTGAGCCTCCTTTGGCAGATCAAAACTTTGCCAATAGTCACCGATGTCTCCGGTTACTTTTGCGAAATAGTCGTCCGTGACTTTGATTTTGTCGGCCTCGATCAGATTTTCTGCAAAGGCTTTGCCTTGTTCTCCGGCGTCCTTGCACAAATAAAGCTGGAGCGTTCCGAAAGGGCCGTCTCCGGTATGGATGTCAAAGTGATAGATTGTTTTGATATGTGGTTTGTGCTGAGGGTCTAGGATGTATTCGTTTACAATTTTTTCCCATGTGAGGCGTGTGCAGCTTGCGGCTGTTCCTCCGTAATAGGGAAGCAGCGGGTTTGTGTATTGGCCTTGGACAAAGGTTCGTTTGAATTCGGCCTGCCCTTGCTGAACAAAAGCAGTGTAGAGCAAGCGCCCCCACATCATGGATAGGGAATGGTTTGATAAGGTTGCTTTTTCAAAAGCCGATGCGATTGCAGCATTTGCTGCGCCGACCGCTTCTCCTGATTTGAATTCTGCAGCGTTAAAATCCACAAAGTTACGAGCGGGATCGATATTGCGCCCTCCCGCTTCTCCAAGATCGGTGCGCAGAGCATGGTGAGCTCCGTATGGGTTTAGGGCATGCACAAAAATGTAGCGGGTGTCAGCGAGATGTTTATCGGTCAGTTTATCGAGCAGGATTTGTTGACCAATCGAGCCTGCTGGTAATTCAACGCCATGAAGGCCCGATGTGATAATGACCACGTTCGGAGCGTTGTCATCGCCCAGTATCGCAACGTCTGTTGTTAAATGAGGGTCTGATATATGGGGAATATGCGTGAGACGCGCCCCTTTCTGCAGAGCTTTCTCGCAGAATTGATCCTGATGCGGTTTATAAGGTTGAATGATCCTGACCATAACAGGATATTCTAGGCAGGCAGAGGCTACTAAATGGTTAACCTCTCCAAGTTTTTTCTGATAAAAAAACACCCCTGAAATGGAGGGTGTTTTGAATTTTTTGTCGGAAATCCGAAAATTACTTAAGAGCGACTTTCGCGCCAGCGTCTTCAAGTTTCTTTTTGATTTCTTCAGCTTCAGCTTTTGCTGCAGCTTCTTTAACTGGCTTCGGAGCACCTTCAACCAAGTCTTTTGCTTCTTTAAGACCCAGACCGGTGATTTCACGAACAACTTTAATCACGCCGATTTTGTTGTCGCCAGCAGCTTCGAGAACAACGTCAAATTCGTCTTTCTCTTCAGCAGCAGCAGCGCCGCCAGCAGC
>JAGRKB010000007.1:15968-17186 GCA_020442425.1 Alphaproteobacteria bacterium
CAACAGCAACAGGAGCAGCAGCAGATACGCCCCATTTTTCTTCAAGAAGTTTTGCAAGTTCTGCAGCTTCGATCACTGTCAATGCTGAGAGGTCTTCTACGATTTTTTCCAAGTTAGCAGCCATAATTCAATCTCCTTTATAATAATAAAAATAAGCTACAAATTTCAAAATTAAGCATCGGCCGGTTTGTCGGCATAGCCCTGCGCCAAACGTGCCAATTGAGCACCAGGAGCCTGCAACAGACCCACCAATTTGCCGCGGATTTCGTCGAGTGTTGGCAGTTTTGCCAATTGCTCAACAGCAGCAGGGTCGAGTTTCATGTCTCCGAAATATCCACCGAGGATGACCAATTTGCCGTCGAATTTCTTGGCAAAGTCATAAACGGTTTTGGCAACTGCCAATGGCTCTTCCGTTGTGGTTGAAAGACCGGTTGGACCTGCGAGCAAGTCGTCGATACCTTCGTATTTGGTTCCTTTAATAGCGATCTTGGCCAAAGTGTTTTTGTTCACTTTGTAACGAGCACCAGCAGCGCGGAGACCTTTTCTAAGTTCGGTCACTTGTGCCACGGTCATGCCCGTGTTGTGGCTGACGATCACGATTTCGGAAGCTTCGAGAGTTGATTTGATTGTATCAATCTCTGTCTGTTTTTGTGCGCGATCCATCGCGTACCTCCTTCGTGTTTCACCAATAAAAAAGCGGCCCGAGAGCCGCCTACCCAAAAACCTGATAAAACCAAACAGCACTGATACAGCCCCTTAGGGCAGCTCTAGTCTTGATCGGCCTATCTATACAGGTGGTTTCCCTTTATTTTCGCCTTTTGACGGGCTGAAAACCTGTAGTCTTGGACAGGAATGGAGGGTTTATAGGGGAAAGATAGAGGCTCGTCAATAAAAAACATGAAAAAACCCGCCGAACTTGAGGTTGGCGGGCTGTTCTTTTCGTTAATTGACTAGCAAGATCGATGGGCCTTGCGGTAAGTTCGGATAGAGTCTGCCACGAGGGCGCGGGGTTTCCCTAGCGTATTGTGCCAGTAGATTTCTGACCGCCTCCTCATATGTTCCGTCAAAATTGAAAGCCGAGTTGATCGGATAATCATACGGGCTGAGCCATTCCAGTTCGACATTGGCTACTCTGGACCAGTCTCCGATGACTTCTTTTAAGGTATAGCCCGGACGCCCTTTCCAGGTGCGGGTCATGCCCATCTTGATCACCGGCAT
>JAGRKB010000008.1 GCA_020442425.1 Alphaproteobacteria bacterium
TTACAAAATCCGGATTAGAAGTAATGAGACTCACATCTGCGCTCTCAGAAACCTTTTTTCTTAAGTCTTGAATGTACTGGAATATCTTGGTTTGATAAAGTCTTGCGCAGTCGTACTGTTTAATATTTGGGAGGGGAATCAGGTGGTGTGCGTTAGGATAGGCCCTACGAAATTCCAATACACCAATTGCGAGTAACCACTCGTACCAGTTCCCCCGCACATTACTAAGTGCCCCCCCCGTTACTCCTGGATATTCTTTTTTTACAAGATTTTCAGATTTTTGAAAAATTTCATCAAAAGATTTTAGGTTGAGAATCTCATCCTTACCTAGGGCATCTACGAAGGTTTGTTTAGAATTTATCCCTATAGTTTTATCCGTGTTTTCATATGTGTAAATCATGTGGGTTATCAAATCATTTTTTGTAAAAAATTTCAATTAATTGTGTAGAATGCCTGTAATCCAGACATTTACTTTCTATCCATACAAACGGGGCCACATTGGTTATGTCCAGTATAATCGATACATTGAAACAGCTGAGGGAACGAAATCAACTCCCCAACTACATAGAGTATGTCAAGTTTCCTGCGTTCAAGAGTATTGAGCGCAATACGAGGATAGACTTTGATTTTCCTTTTACGGCCCTATTAGGGGGCAATGGAACCAGGAAAAGTTCAGTGCTGAAAGGTATTCAAGGTTGTCCGCTTAAACAATCCCCTCAAAAATATTGGTTCTCAACAAGTTTGGACCCGATTTCGGATGATGGAGAAAAAAGAACATCCATTATTCATGGTTATAAAAATGAACGAGGGGAGATTGTGGAGTGTCTAAAGTTGAGGGCAAGAAAGAGGGGGAGAACCTGGGATTATTGGGAGACTGCCAGGCCTGCAGAGTTATACGGCATGGAGAAGGGGGATCGACAGGAGCCAGTAAATAAGCCCGTATTGTATTTTAATTTTAGGTCGTTACTTCCTGCATTTGATAAATGTTTTTTCTATTCTGACCGTAACAATGTTCAAGATTATATTAGAAATCGGACCGCTCTTCTTAATAGCGTCTTAGACTCAAGAATAGTGCGCACTGTGCGAGGTAAGAAACAGAATGAGCCTTGTGTAACGTTTTCGACGCAGAAACTTGAATGTATATCCAATATATTGGGAAGAAAATACGTTGAGGGGAAATATTTACGCCATAAATTCTTTGACGGGTGGGCAGACACTGTCAGATTTCAAACCGAACACCATAGTTATTCCGAGGCTTTTGCGGGAAGTGGAGAGACGGCTGTTGCTATTCTGGTACATAAAATTGAAGAGGCGGTAGAAGGAACTCTGATTATTCTGGATGAACCAGAGGTCTCTCTTCATCCGGAGGCACAAAGAAGATTAAAGGAATATTTGCTGAAAAAAATAAAATTTTCAAAACATCAAGTTATTATCTCTACTCACTCTCCATTTATGGTGGATGGCTTGCCAAGCTCAGCAATTAAGGCTTTTCGTATATCTCCTGAGACAGGAAGAACCGAAGTCATTCCTAATATTACTCCTCTAGAGGCTTTCTCAGTGATTGGTTATGAGCCGCCCCTTGCCAATAAAAAAGTGATATGGGTCGAGGATTTATTAGCAAAAAACATTATAGAACAAGCCATTGGTAAAAGAAATGCAGTTCAGCAATCAGTTTTCGAAATAAGAGTTATAGGTAGCGACTCGCAGATGTACAAAGACATAGTCCATGCGGTAGGCAAACCGGAAACGGAAAATTACTTTTTCTGTTTGGATGGAGATAACTCGCCACTTTTGAGTGGGATTGAGGTAAATGAGCGCGGATTGTGCATTGTTGACAGCATTAGAGAGAAAGATATGAACAATGATTTTTTGGCCGATATAATTAAAGGTCAGAGTAAGCAGCAGGGGCCGGATAGATTGGGGCTAAATCGTCAAGAAGACCTGAAACTGCGCATAAATGCCTATAAGTCATACTTGAAGTTCATGGAGCGAAATGTGTTCTTCCTTCCTGGCAGGCGCCCTGAAGAATTGATTTGGTCAGATGAATTGGCAAAAAGCTCTCTGGAATGTTTAGGCTTTTCTATTAGCGATATTGATAGATGCATGGAGGACATTCGCCAAAATGGTGACCATAAGAAAAAATTCAAGATTTATTGTGATGCTTTATATCAGGGGCAGATAAGTGGCTCGGAGATATTTGTAGAGCAAAGAAAATTCGTTACCAAATTTATAAACTCAACGGCACGTGAAGTTGCGCTGGTTGATGAGATGCTGACGTGCATTGCAGAAGCGTAGGCCGATAACCGGAAAAGAGTTTTGTATTAGCTTTTGTTCTAAAAGATTAAGTTTTTTACATCCGGAATGCTTTTTCCTTGGGATATAATGATCAATTTTTTATTGTGAGAAAATTAAGGTCGTGCTAGTTGTGTGGCGAAGTCGACATGAGTTCGAGTTCGGATTTCCATCAAAAGGGACTGGGGGTATCAATGGGGGTATCGCAGTGTTTTTGGTGAAAATATTGATTTTTTAACAATTAGTTATTGTTTCAATCTGGCTTCCGTAGGGGACGCCATTTTTTCTTTTAAAATACGTTGATCCAAGCCTCATCAAGGGGCTTTTTGTGTATGGAGCCAGTCTGCATCTTGTTGCCAAGCTTGACAAAAGAGGGAATTTCCCGCTAAAGATCAGTCTTTCCAAACCTTACCAAAAGGCAAATCAATTGGCAGACATTAAAAAACATTTGGGCTGGGCAGTTTTGCTTTCTGAACTTGGCCATGTCTTTTGTTGTGTTTTGCCGACCATTGTTACAGTTGTGGGAGTTTTGGCAAATGCGGGCCTAATGACAGCCGCTCCTGGGTTTCTGACAGAGCTGCACGGAACAATCCATCATTACGAAATACCGATGATTGTTTTTTCAGGGCTGATGGTTGCCTTGGGATGGGCCATACATTGTGCAAGTGAAGATGTTGACTGCCATAATACCGGCTGCTCGCATCCCCCATGCTCTCCGAAGAAGCGTAAAAATTCAAAGATTCTGCTTATTGCCAGCGCTTTGTTTATCGTAAATATCCTGATTTATTTAGGGATTCACCAAAATATACTTGATTTTGAGATCTTTGAGGCATCTGAGCCACATGCTCATCACTAAAATTGCTAAAAATAGATAGAAACGTTGACAAGCGGGCAGTTTTCCTGAAAAAACTACCCGAAAACAATTCATAAACGAATATGAGTTGTAAATAGAAAGAATATGAAAGCGCATGAATTTTGCTGATTTAGGATTAGGGGAAGAGCTGCTGAAAGCCATTGAAGAAATTGGCTATACAACTCCGACGCCCATTCAGGAAAAATCTATTCCGGTCATATTGATGGCACGTGACCTGATTGGTTTGGCACAAACCGGAACTGGAAAAACTGCTAGCTTTACATTACCGATGATTGAAATGCTCTCGTCGGGGCGTGCGCGCTCCAGAATGCCGCGCTCCTTGGTCTTGGCACCAACCCGTGAATTGGCCGCTCAAGTCGGAGAAAACTTTGATAAGTACGGAAAGTACCACAAGCTGAGCAAAGTGTTGCTGGTAGGTGGGGAGTCCATGGGCGATCAGATCAAAATTCTTGAAAAAGGTGTAGACGTTCTGATCGCAACGCCGGGTCGATTGCTGGACTTGTTCGAACGCGGACAAATTCTATTAAGCGATATAAAAGTTCTTGTGATTGATGAAGCAGATCGCATGCTGGATATGGGTTTTATTCCTGATATTGAACGGATTATCTCCCTCATCCCTATGACGCGCCAGACATTGTTGTTTTCAGCAACCATGCCGGATGAAATCAAGAATCTCAGCGAGAAATTCTTGTCTAACCCGAAAACCGTTTCTGTTGCCCCGCCTGCATCACCGGCTAAAACCGTTGATCACCGCATGATGGAAGTCACCCCACGGACAAAAAAATCAGCTCTACAAAAATTGATTGACCAAGAAGACGTCAAAAACGCCTTCGTGTTCTGTAACCGCAAAAAAGACGTCGATATGTTAGGCAAGTGGCTGCGGGAAAAAGGATATTCAGCGGCATCACTTCATGGAGATATGATACAAAGCAAAAGAACAGAAACGCTCCAAGCCTTTAAAGACGGCAAGATTGTATTGCTGGTCTGTTCGGATGTTGCTGCTCGTGGTCTGGATGTTTCAGGGGTCTCTCACGTCTTTAATTTTGATGTACCTTTTAATGCTGATGACTATGTTCACAGAATAGGCCGTACAGGTCGTGCAGGCCTAAAGGGCAAAGCATGGTCATTGATTACTGAGGGAGATGAGAAATTTGTCTTGGCTATCCGTAAGCTGGTAGGGCAGGATATACCGACTGAAAAATCACGATCAACTTCACCATCTTCTTCAGAAGAGAAAGAAGAAAAGATTTTAAAATCCAAGTCTGTTTCTAAAAATGCATCCACAAAAAGTACCCCACGCCCTAAGCGGGATTATAGCAATGACGGGGATGACGTTTTTACAGAAGATACATTGCCGGCATTCCTGCGCTAAGGAATGTTGATACAGCATTAAAATGGCGGTTTTATGAAATTAATTTCCGATGTCTGAGATTGACTTATCCTTTGGATTTAACGACAATAGAAACCTGAATTTTCTTTGACATATCTCTTATAATGACAGCTCTAAAACATTATTTTATCCATAATACGATAAGGCGAAACTTTAAGCCTAAGTCATGGGCAAAGCTCATGACAGGAACGGCTTGCGGTGTTCTTACCGTTGCGTTGGCAACATATGCCAGCGCAGCCATAACGGATGGGTCAGAAAAACCTGAAATTATTGATCGTTCAACTCAAACCCTTCCCCAAGGATACGAAGAAGATCAGGTTGATTTTATTGCAGATACGATTTCCTACGATGATCTTAATCAGAATATCATCGCTGAAGGATCGGTAGAAATTACACAAAAAGATAAAATAGTTCGCGCTCAAAAAATCATTTATGATTTGAAGAACGAAAAGGTAGAGGCCATCGGTGATGTGGCTATGATGGATAAATCAGGAGATGTCCATTTTGCGGAAAGAGTAGAGTTAGAAAAAAGTTTAAAGAACGGGTATATCAAAAAACTGCGCTCGGTCTTGGCGGATGGCTCGCGCATCAAGGCAGAGGAAGGCCAAAGAATAGACGGCAATGTTATCGTCATGAAGAAGGCAAGCTATACGCCTTGTGAGCCTTGCAAAGCCAATCCTGAAAAAGCTCCACTGTGGCAAATCACGGCAGACGAAGTAAAACACGATAAAAAAGACCACTCTATTTCTTACGAGAACGCAAAACTTGAGGTTTACGGTGTGCCCGTCATGTACACGCCTTATTTTACGCATCCTGATGGTACGATTGAACAAAAAAGCGGCGTGCTTCCTCCGAAATTTTCATTAAGTTCAGGATTAGGATTAGGGGTGACATCCCAATATTATTGGGCAATTTCGCCGTCGGAAGACGCAACCATTGGCGCGCGCGTCTTTACAGGAGTAGCACCACAAGTTTTGGCAGAATACCGTAAACGCTTCGAGAAAGCCTATGTCCAGTTTAACGGAAGCGGAACCTATACAACGCGTAAAGATAGCGTTGGGGAAGAAACGATCACAACGGATGAAGAAACACGCGGGCATTTATTCGGAGAAGGCCTTTGGGAACTGAACGAAAAATGGCGTACAGGTTTCAATGTCAACGTAACAACAGATGACCAGTATTTAAGAGAATACGACATCACCAATGATGACGTAATGGAAAATGAAGTTTACGCCGAACGCTTTGACAAGCGGGATTATCTGGCCGTAAGAGCAATGAGTTTTCAGGACGTGCGCGTGAGTGAACGCTCCACAGACCAGCCAAACATTCTTCCCGAATTTGAAGCCTCATTTCTAGGCGATCCGGCAGCCTTCCTCGGAGGGCGTTGGAGCATGGATCTCTCGGGCCTAGGACTGGTAAGAAAAGGAAATGGACAAGATATTGGACGTTTGTCAACAACGCTGGGTTGGCAACGGCATGATGTCAGTTCATGGGGCTTTGTAAATATTTTTAATGCCAGCGCGCGTGGAGATTATTATTCAATATCTGATCGCGACGAGAATTCTCTTGTTGGAGGTTCCGGAGATGCTAATGCTTCGCGCCTATACCCTCTGATTCAAAATATTGTATCCTATCCTCTGCAAAAAGATTTTGCTCATTCCCAAATGGTGATTGAACCAACCGTAGCAATCACCTTGTCCACCAACGCAGAGAATGACTCGGATATTCCGAATGAGGACTCTCAGGATGTCCAGATTGATGCTTTGAATATTTTTGAAGCCAACAGGTTTCCTGGACTCGACCGCGTAGAAGATCGTAGCCATGTAACCTACGGAGCAAGGACAGGATTGTACGAAAATGACGGAGACAGTGTAGAAGTCTTCTTAGGACAGAGTTTCAGGTTTGAGAACAAAGATAATCCATTCCCTGAGGGATCAGGATTGTCAGATCAAAAGTCCGATGTCGTTGGGCAAATCGTTGCCAATTATCAGGATCGCTTTACGTTAAATTACGGACTACAATTGGGAGCGGACAGTTTGAGATCAGAGCGTCATGAATTGGATATGACGACACGCATGGGACCACTTGGATTGTCGGGAACATATATCTATGCACGCTCTCTGGAAGGAACGGATTTAAATCGCTCAAGGGAACAGATCTATGGAGCAGCAACCTACGATCTGAATCCGGAATGGCGATTTCGCTCTGCCGCCAGATATGATTTCAGCGCCGTTGATGAAGGATTGCGCTACGCAGATTTTGGAGTGGCCTACACGGGTCAATGCGTTAGTGTTATTACACGGGCGCGCCGCAAATTCACATTTGAGGATACCGGAGATAATGCAACCGAAGTGACGGTGTCTTTGGGGCTTAAAAATCTCGGTACACTTGGAAACAATCAGTAAAACATAGATCAGGCAGCGTAAGAAAAAAATGACTCTTTCTTCATACAATCCTAGAGACAGATATCGTGACAGAGCTGTAAAACGCTTTAATAAAACCATAGTGCTTTTAATACTATTGGGTGGTTCTGCGGCCATGGGTTTTATGATAGGGCGGGAAAATGCAGTTTCTCAAATTGAGTCCTTGAAAAAGGATATCGAGACAAAAGAAACACAGATGGAAGAACTCCAAAACGAACTGACATCGGTTCGGGCAGACGCACAAACGGCGACCTCTCGGTTTGAGCTTTTGCGCTCACAATACGAAAAGGATTTACCGCAGGCAGGCCCAACCAGAGAAATTTTCGAGATGGTCAGAAAACAGATCGAAGACGGCATGGCTCCTGAACGCTTGGCATTCGTTATACGCTCTGCCAGACCTCCTCAAAACTGCTCCGATCCATCCAGCAAGCGTTTTGTTGTTAGAACGCCAGCCTATAACGGCCCTTCAAGTATAGTGTCTGTTGGAGAAGGGGCCGTCAATGTATCAGGGACAGGAGAATCCGCTCACGGTCGCGGAGGGCAAGTTGAGGCTTGGTTTGACCCGACGCAAAAGGTCACTGTAACGTTCAAAACCGCTGATGGAAAAGAAGAAACAAGAAACGGAGTGCTTCCGTTCCAACATTCTTTAATTGCGGCGGGGCGGGAATATCGTTTCAACTTTGCCGAGGGTGAAAAGTCATTCGTAAAAGTGACTTTTGACAGTTGTGATTATCCTTAAAATCATGAAACGTTCTTATTTTTGCTTCCACTGACCATCAATCATAAGAAACTCTCCTGACTCGGCTTGATTGAAAATTTTCTTCGCAGCGATTTTTTGAACTTCATTCACAGGAATACTTTGTTTGGTGGCAAGATCACGGTAAACAGCAAGCCGCCCTTTATTGGTGCGATGAACCAAAGACATGATATCAGGAGATGGATTTGGTAAAGTTGCAGCAACCAAACCATCGGTTTTCTCTCCGATCAATCCGGCACGCTTTGCAGTGGCCAAATCCATATCTGCAGCAACGGCTGCTCCAATACCCAAACTTAACATGGCAGCCATAAAATAGAAAAAGGTTCGAAAATTTTTCATGGTAGTCATCTCCTGACGTCGTGACACTTATTGCGGGGATAGGCCGAACAATTCGGGGTTATCCAGAATTTCTTCGTCCAGATCTTTCTCGACCCGAACACGGACTTCCTGTTCGATTTTAATATTCATATTGATTTCAATAGGTTTGTCGGGAGCCTCGACTTTTACGGTCGGTGTACACCCGCTAACGGATAATATCAGTGCAAAGCAAACGCTCAATAGAGGCAGAACGGTTCTCATTTTTTGTCTCCCTTAATAGAACGGAGTGTAGTGCTTAAATCCCCCGCCTGCAAGGCCTGCTGCAAAACCGGCCCCAAATCCCCCTCCAGATTGAGATTGAGCTCAATAGGGCGGGTTCCAAAGACAGGACTTGTACCGCTCGCCTTTAAAGTACTGGTCATTTTCCCGTCCAGAGAACCATCCATATCCAAGGACAAGACAGAAAACTGAAAATCGCTTAAAGCTTGTCGAACGGTCTGCATTCTCGGGTCGTCTCCTTGTAAAGAAGCCGGGAATTCGCTTGGCGTATATTTGAAATATCCTTGATCTATACTATTCAAGGTACCTGATTTGAAATTCAGATGCCCATTTTTAATTTCTATAGGAAGGACTCCATCGAGCTGCCCTTGAGCTGAAAAAGAATCCTGCCCGAATAATTTGGAAAGCTGGTCAAGTTGTACCTGATGAAGCTCGATGCTTGTAGATATGGATTTTGCATTCGGCATCAATGTTACAGGGGATGCAGAAATCCGCCCCCCAGCAAAGTCAAGACCGATATTGGATAGTTTAATCCCTTTATCCTGTGCCCCGGAAAAATTAAAGTGACCTTTCGCGATCACATCATCATGATTAATCATGCGAAAACGCGCTTGCGAGAATTGTGTTCCATCCCCAATGGACCATGGGAAAAGTGTTGAAACACGAATAGGGGATACCGTCAGTCCCTCAAACAAGAATCCGTTTAAGTCACCCGAAAGATCAGAAGGTGTAAGCTGAAGAGGCCCATCAATGATTGTATCTTTCTCAAAAGGCAGGGCAGCATGAATTTCTCCCTGTAAGCCTATTGTTCCATCAGAAAATTTTACGCCGAATTTATCTTTGAATGGGAAATAATCGGAAATAAGGCTAGCATCGATTTGGGTAGGAACAAAGCTAAGCTTAAAGGAATTACTATCATAACGGGCTGTTCCGCTGATCTTGAGAGGAGAAACACTCCCCGCTTGAATAGCCCATGCAGCAGTTTTTGCGTCTTGGTCAAAAACATCTTTCGGAAGGGCAAATTGAACTGTAAGAGGATTGAGGCGAGACATCCAATCTTTTGTCATCCGATCAGGTTCCTTTTGAAACAAAGAGAGAATATCTTCTCCTTGTTTGGCCTCAATAGAGAGTTCAAATTGCTCCGGAGGGGTTCTGTTCCACCGTCCGATGATATCAATGTCGGGATACCCCGCAGGAGAGGTTTTAAAATAGAAAGGCTCGACCTTGGTTGAGTCAAACAAAAGGGCAACATCTTGCAAAAGGACATTGGCTGTTTTAATGCTTCCGGCTAACACTTGACCGGACGCAAAAGCAGCGCCATTTGCAGGAGCATTATATTTTCCCGAACCTGAAAGGCGTGTGGCCTGAAAATCCGATAGCTCTAGTCTGGCTTCGGGAAGATTGAAATCTACCGAAAAATTTCCATCAGGGGAGATCCTCCCTGTACCATCCAGTGCAAAAGACAGAAGTTTTTGTTCGCTCCAAACAGAAAAATTTATGCTCTGCGAATTGTCAGATTTGGCTTCTATATGCGCTTTGCCCTGCACACGGAAATTTCCTTCCGGTGTATCCAGATCAAGAGTGATCCCTTGCAAAAGTAAAGTATCGAATGGAAATTTATTGTCTTCCGAAGAGGATTTGGGGAGTGTCGTATCCCATCCTGCTAAACGAAATGTACCACCGTCTTCGATTTCGGCCATCAAAGTGATATCTTTGACGGAAAGGGTTTCAACATGACGATTGAAAATCAGGTCCCCCCAATCGAATGACGCACTGACCTGATCAACCGTGCTAAAGTCATGTCCATCAAGAGAAATATGGTCGATCACAAGTCCGCTAGGGGTAAAAGCAAGGGTTTCAATATGAGCATCCGGAAATCCGGATAAGCGGATTTGAGTTTGTATAAAACTCTTAACAAAAATCCCTGAGCCCAAAACTGCGCCTCCGGCACAAAGGCCAAGGCCGCCGATAAGCAAAAGAATTTTACGGATCTTGCCTTTTTGACTCATGCCAAACGATCCTGCTTTGCGGGGTTAGGGATTAAATATCGATGTTATCTACAAATGTGGCATTTTGTTGAATAAAATCAAATCGTGCCTCTGCATTTTTTCCCATCAATTTGTTGACCAGATCTTCAAGGTCAGGATTCGTGCCTTGCTCCTCTGGAGAAAGGAGCTCGGCTGCCGCAGCAGCGTCTCTCAAGTTAACACGGATGAGTGTGCGGCTTTGAGGGTCCATAGTTGTTTCCTTGAGCTGCTTGGCAGGCATCTCTCCTAAACCTTTAAATCGGGACACTTCCACCTTGCTCTTGCCTTTAAATGTGGATTTCATCAATGCATCTTTATGAGCATCATCCATAGCATAAGCGCTGACATTTCCGGCGGTTAGACGGTACAAAGGCGGCTGAGCCAAATAGAGATGGCCTTTGGCCACCAGCTCGGGCATCTGGGAATAAAACATAGTCATCAATAGCGAGGCGATGTGAGCTCCATCAACGTCAGCATCAGTCATGATAATAATACGTTCGTAACGAAGGTTTTTAAGTGAAAAGGCAGAGCCTGATCCACATCCCAAGGCTTGAATCAAATCCTGAATTTCCTGATTGTCCCGTATTTTATCGCGGGTGGCACTAATAACGTTCAGAATTTTTCCACGCAAAGGAAGAATGGCTTGAGTCTCACGGTTGCGACCCTGCTTCGCAGACCCGCCCGCACTATCACCCTCAACGATGAACAGTTCCGTACCATCAGCAGAGTTGCGGGAACAATCCGCCAACTTACCCGGCAATCGCAAACGTCTGGTTGGCGTTTTACGAGACATTTCTTTTTCATCTTTGCGACGCTTGCGCTCTTCCGCCTTATTGATAAAAGCCTCAAGCAAAGAAGTGCTGCGAGATGGATCGCTGGTCAGCCAGTGGTCAAAATAGTCTTTTAAAGCATTATCCACCAAACGGGTAACTTCGGATGTTGCAAGCTTGTCTTTGGTTTGCCCTTGGAATTGAGGATCACGGATAAACACCGACAGCATGATGGCGGCTCCGTTCAACACGTCATCGGCTTGAATTTGTCCGGCTTTCTTATTGCCTGTTAATTCACCATATCCTTTTAAACCACGAACCAACATGGTGCGTAAACCGGCCTCATGCGTTCCCCCTTGAGGCGTAGGAACGGTATTGCAATAGGATTTGGAAAACCCGTCCTCTTCCGCGAACCATGCAATCGCGCATTCTACACGACCTGCACCATCAGGAAATTCGGCCGTACAGTGAAAAGGATCAGGAACAAGGGGTTCCTGAGAGGCAATCGCCGTAGACAAATAATCCATCAACCCGTTTGGAAAATGGAAACTGGCATTGGCCGGAACTTTACTATCAGCAGAAAGAATTTCCGGATCGCAAGACCACTTGATCTCAACGCCTCTGAACAGATAAGCTTTGGAACGCGCCAAATCATGAATACGACGGGCAGAAAATTTTTGAGCTCCGAAGATTTCAGGATCCGCATGAAACGTGACGCTGGTTCCGCGTTTCCCTTTAGGGGCTTTCCCAAGCGTTTGCAATTTGGAGTGAACCAGACCCTTGGAAAACTCCTGACGATAATGCGTTCCGTCACGAACCACATCAACACTCATTATATCTGATAGGGCATTGACAACGGAAATACCAACCCCGTGCAAACCGCCCGAGGTTTGGTAAGCCTTGTTGGAAAATTTCCCCCCGGAGTGTAGTACAGTCAGAATAACTTCCAACGCAGACTTTTTAGGGTATTTGGGGTGAGGATCAATAGGAATGCCGCGCCCATTATCGGAAATGGTCACACTGCTATCCTTTGAGAGGTGAATTTCGATCAAATTGGCATATCCGGCAACGGCTTCATCCATCGAGTTGTCGAGAATCTCATTAACAAGATGATGCATTGCAGCATCGTCGGTGCCGCCAATATACATGCCGGGACGACGTCGGACAGGCTCCAGCCCTTCCAAAACCTCAATATCTTCAGCATTATAGCCCGGCTCAGCGGTTTTCTTTTTCGCGTTTGAAAACAAATCACTCATAATTACTAACTTTTTTGGTATAATAATGTGGTTGGGGCTGCATCAGAGCATAGAATGTCCCCAAAAACAATAAGGGTGAGGCCGGAATGGCAATTTATAGACAAAAGCTTTTATTTTTATTGGTGTTTTTATCCTGCGCGTCAGGATTTTCCGGAATATCAAAGGCATATTTGCGGTTGGATAGCATCCCCGAACTTTCCTACGAGATAACAAAAAGTCCGGAAGAATTGGATAAATTGCTGGAAATACATACTGAAAAACCATTCGGAGATGAGAGCTTGGCAATGGAAATTACATTGCCAATTGGCTGGCATCGCTATGAAACAGAAACTGTTCTGGATGAAAAAGAAAGTTCCAAAGAAAACTCGTTCAATGGGTTAACAAAAAGAGCATATCAAATTGACAAAGGCGGCGATATTTTCAGGATGTTGGTTCGGTATTCAACACCGCCTCGCATTCAGCGCCGTTCAGAGTTCAGAGTTCGGAGTATAGAAATCAATTCGCTGATTTCTCTTGAGAACTGGTTTACAGAGTTGATTTTGCAAATGGGATTTTCTCCTGAAGGAATAAAAATAGTCAACAGGGATCGCTTGGAAGCGCAATATACGATTTTTGAATATGGCGAGCCGATGGTGACACGCGCGGTAGTAACCAGAAGCGGGGATAAAATCATTATTGCCGAATTCATGGTGCATCAGGAAAACATAGCAAAAGAAGGTGATCTTCAAGTTTATTCCATGCAGAAATTTAAGATGTTATCTCCTGAAATAGATTTGCCGATTGCCCTAAACGTATATCCTTTTGTTGATATTGCGAAATTTAATTATCCGCAAAACTGGATATTATACACACCTGGTATAACGACGATCGATCGTATGGATGCTTCCATAATCAATTTGAGAGGGATGAGTGATACATCTAATGCAACCTACGACACAATGCAAATGAATGGTCGCGTGGATGTGACCGTTGTTTACAAATCTCCGGATGTCACCGTTGCCAGTGAAATGGGGATTATCGGTCAGTCACTGAAAGATAATGGCTTGGTATTAAGCGAAAAAATCGAGAATAGTGAAAAATTCAAGGTCAATAAAAATATCAGTAAATCTGCCGTAACGATTTACCACATTATTCCTCCTGCGTCCGAGCAATTGAAAACCAATAAATTTTCATACTCTTCTAGAGAGAAAAGTAAAAAATTGGCAGATTACGAATACTGGATAGGAACGTTGGAAACATCGGGCAGGTATTATTTTGTTAGGCTCCTGACAATTGGAAGAGATGAAGATTTTAGAGCATGGGCCGAAAACACGGAAGTATTCAAAGTTCTTTTGGAGAGCATTGCTCCGGTCAACGACGATATCCACTAAAAACAAAACCTCCCGGATGGGAGGTTTTTTTACTGCTATTTTGCGTACGGGTTTTTACTTTTTCGCAGTAGCAAACGAATCGGAACTCCATTTAAGCCGTAATCCTGACGCAGCCCGTTAATAAGATATCTTTTATAGGTGGCAGGCAAATCATCAGGTTTAGAAACCCAAACAGCAAAGGTTGGGGGGCGGGTATTGATTTGTGACATATAACGCAAACGATTGGGACGACCGCCGACCAAAGGAGGAGGATATTGAGAAATCTTTGCCTCCAGCCATTTGTTGATCTTCCATGTGGATACACGCTTGTTCCAGATTTTATAGGACTCAAGAGCCGCCCCCATCAATCGGTCAAGATTTTGCTCTCGCAAAGCAGACATGGTAACAAAAGGAATATCCGGAATTTGAGCAAGAGAATCGGCAAGAATATATTTAATTTCTTCCAGCTTCTCGGATCGATTCTGAACAGTATCCCATTTATTGATCCCAATCACCAGAATGCGGCCCTCCCGAATAACCAGATCAGCAATTTGTAGATCCTGTTTTTCAAGAGGAGCTTGCGCGTCGATCAATAAAAAGACGATTTGCGACAAACGAATAGCGCGCAACGTATCATCAATTGCCATTTTCTCAAGTTTAGCCGTGATCTTTGATTTGCGACGAAGACCTGCAGTATCAACCAAGCGGAATGTCTGCGCTCCCCACTTCCAGTCAACGGCAATAGAGTCGCGTGTTAGTCCGGCCTCAGGGCCGGTAATAACACGATCTTCTTGAAGCAAAGCGTTCATCAATGTTGATTTTCCGGCGTTCGGACGTCCGACCAAAGCAATACGGATAGGTTTCTCGGACAAAACCCCATCATCAACAATTTCTTCTGCAACCTCTTGTCCTTCAATGGATGCAAAATCAAAGTCTTCATCACCTTCAAGTTGATCCAGCTCTTCTTCACTCCAGAATTTCTGTCCATCCTCATCACTGTGAACAATTTCTTCTTCTTCAGGAAAATAGGGGAGGAGCTGCGTATAAAGTTCGTCAATCCCGATGCCATGCGCTGCTGAAAAAGCAATAGGATCGCCAAGTCCCAAGCCATAAGCTTCCGCGCGCGCCTGATCCAGAATATGATCTTGCTCACACTTGTTAACCAGAAGAAGAACAGGCTTTTCCTGTTTTCTTAACCAGCGTGCAAAATGCTCATCCATAGGAGTAATGCCGGCACGTCCATCAATGACGAAGAGAACAACATCGGCTGTGCCCAAAGCTAGCTCGGTCTGACGACGCATGCGGGCTTCCATACTATCATCGAACTTTTCTTCCAATCCCGCAGTGTCTACCAGACGAAGTTTTTTATCAAGAATGCGCCCATCACATTCCCTCCAATCCCTCGTAACTCCGGGGGTGTCATCAACAATAGCCATCTGCTTTCCGGTTAAGCGGTTAAACAGAGTAGATTTTCCGACATTCGGACGCCCAACAATGGCAAGGCTCAGCATAATAAGATGCTCTTTTCAAAAAAATTAGAGGTCTAAAAATCTCCCTGCCTATCTCCAAGCAGAGAGCGTTCCGTTTTCATGCAAAAGATAAAGTGTTTCATTTGCAATGACAGGGGATACAGCAACTCGCCCACCGGAGTCAAATTGTGCTGTTTTTTCCCCTGTTTCAGGATTAATTACTAAAATTGTACCGTTCGGAGCACAGAGCAACAAACGTCCGCCTGCCAAAACCGGACCATTCCATAGCAATGGGTTATGTGGAATTTCAGTCCGTTCATTTTCATTTATATAAGAATCAAGGGACTTAACCCACATGAGGCTTCCCGTATCTCGCCCCAAGGCAACCAATTCATAATCGGAAGTGACAAGGAAGAGGCTATTGCCCGAAACCCAAGGGGATTTAGCGCTGCCGATATCCCGTTGCCAGACACGGCGCCCCGTTCTTTGCTCAATAGCAACAATTTTACTGCTATAATTAACCCCGAACACGAGATCTTTATCAATAACGGGAAGTCCTGAAATATCAGGCAAAGAAGAGGAGCCACCTCGGCTAAGATAAGAGGACAGGTCTTCGCTCCACGCCACGGAACCGTTTTCTACGCGCAATGCCACAAGTTCTCCCGAGGAGAGCGGGGCGACCACAATGTCATTATTGGCAGCAGGACTGGCTGCACCAATAATGCCTGCATTCTCGCTCAGTCCCTCATATTCCCATTTTTTCTCTCCTGTGCGTACGGAGAAAGCCGCAACGCGGTTATCAACACTTAGCACATAAACACTGTCCCCAATAATGGTCGGGGCGGAACGAGACGGAGAGTTAAGCTCGGATTTCCAGATTTTCTTGCCGGTACTAAGATCTAGGGCCAAGACTTCACGATAACCGTTGGTAACAAAGAGAATATTGCCCGAGACAGAAAGACCGCCACTAATAACGTCCTCGTCCTCATGCTTTGGACGAACAGAGCGATCCCATAATTTTTTTCCGGTAGACGCATCAAAGGCGCGAATTTCTGAATCAGTGTCCAGAGTATAAATAACTCCGTTATAAAGAACGGGCTGGGCGATAAGCGGCAGTTCATCTGTAGAGCCTGATCCAATATCGGCAGACCACAATTTTTTAATCTCTCCGGAAGAAAAAGCGGGGTTCTGCATCGTGTGGTTTGGATAGCCTCCCGCTTGAGGCCAGTATTCATTCACCCAAGGCGCAGGAGCTACAAATCCCTCTCCGGATAGTTCCGTATCGGTTGGCTCCAACTTGGTTTGCAGCTGTAGAATAGATATGCGCTCGCCCGGTAAAGGTGTTTTCTTGTCATCATCAGAAAACCAGCTGCAGGCTGATAGGGTCATGACGCTGGCCAATAGGAGCGACATTGTTCCAATGTGAACAGGGCGACGTTTGAGCAACATGGAAAAGGCAGCTGGGTGAATATCCATCGAGTTTACTCCGCTGGGGCAGATTGAATTTTGGAAGCTTGGGACTGATAAACTTTCTGCAGGGCAGAAACTTGAGAACTCATGCTAGGCGGCAGACGATTATCGGCAGAGAGAAGAGCGAGGTCCTCAAGGGCACCTTGGTAATCGGAAAGCTTATGAGCTTTTATCACGGACGACACCATCAAGGCTCTTAAACGCCATACCGAATTGGAATTATCCAGAACGGGTTGAAGAATTTTCATCAAACCCTCCGCAGACAGCTCAGGGGACTCGTCCAAAAGGATGGAGGTTTTCTGCACGCTGGCCAAATCACGCAAATCTTGAGGCAGTGATGAGTCTGCAATCACAGAGTCATACAATGAGATAGCATCGCTCAACTTGCCGTCTTTCACGGCAAGGGCAGCGGCATTCATCGCGGAAAAGCCTTTCCCCGCTCCGTCAAGCTTCTCGGAAGTAGCACGCAGCGCAGAATATTGGTCCTTGTCTTGAAGGGCTTCCAGTATTTGGGAGGTTTGATCTTCCGCCTTATTATTTTTATAGGCTGTCCAACCGGAGTTAAAAGCCGTCGCCAAAATGATCAGGCCAATCAGGGTCAGAACTGTCTTCCCATGTTCTTGCCATAACTGGGACATGCGGTCTGCTTTCATCATTTCATCGACATCGCGAAGAATATCACTCATTCGGGAACTCCCATCAAATAGTTGTAGTATGACCTCTTTAGCTCCTGAGGCTTTTCCTGTAAAGTACAGGAATAAAATAATTAATAGAGTTTTTGAGGTTTTCCATGGCAAAAATTAAAGTTCAAAACCCGATAGTGGAAATAGACGGCGATGAAATGACCCGTGTGATCTGGGCTTGGATCAAGGATCGTTTCATTCATCCCTACCTTGATATTGATTTAAAATATTTTGACCTCTCTGTTCAAAATAGGGACGCCACAGAAGATCAGGTTACGATTGACGCGGCCAATGCCATTAAAACCCACCGCGTAGGCGTTAAATGCGCGACAATTACACCTGATGAGGCGCGGGTAAAAGAATTCAATCTTAAAAAGATGTGGAAATCACCAAACGGTACGATTCGTAACATACTGGATGGCACGGTTTTCCGTGAGCCAATTATTTGTAGCAACATTCCCCGATATGTACCGGGATGGACTTCCCCGATCATCATCGGACGTCATGCTTTTGGCGACCAGTATAAGGCGACAGATTTCAAAGTAGAAGGGTCGGGAAAGTTAACCATGACCTTTACGCCGGATGATGGCTCAGCGGTGCAAGACTTTGAAGTATTTCACTTTAAAGGCGCTGGGGTGGCTTTAGGTATGTATAATGTGGAATCCTCGATAGAAGGGTTTGCGCGCGCTTGCTTTAATTACGCAACGGCGCGTAGCATGCCGCTTTACATGTCCACAAAGAACACAATCCTAAAAGCTTATGATGGTAAATTTATTGAAATATTTCAAAGGGTTTACGATCGGGAATTTAAAGCTGATTTTGAAAAGCGCGGCCTGTTTTATGAGCATCGCCTGATTGATGACATGGTCGCCTTTGCAGTAAAATCAAAGGGCGGCATGGTTTGGGCCTGTAAGAACTATGATGGTGACGTGCAATCCGATATTGTCGCGCAAGGATTTGGATCTTTGGGCTTGATGACTTCAGTCTTGTTGACTCCAGACGGACAAATTGTTGAAGCCGAAGCGGCACATGGAACCGTAACCCGTCACTATAGACAATTTCAAAAAGGCGAGAAAACATCGACCAACCCGATCGCCTCTATTTTTGCATGGACACAAGCATTAAAATATAGAGGACGCTTTGACAACTCGCCCGATGTTGTTGATTTTGCAGAAAAATTAGAAAAAGCCTGTATCGATACTGTTGAACAAGGGGGCATGACAAAAGATTTGGCTCTTCTCATTGGCTCCCAACAGAACTATTTGACAACGGAGGACTTTATGGACAAAGTCTGTGCCAATTTGGAAAAAGCTCTATAGGGTAGTATTAATGAACCAGTATACACGCAAATTTTTCTCGAAAACCATATTAACTGTCTCGGTCATGTCGTTTGTTCTATTTGGGGCTTATGAGTCTCAAGCCGCCAAGCAGGATGGGAAAAAGAAGTTTACCGATCCTTATATAGGGCAAATGCAGGAAAGAACGGCAAGCTATCAAGACACACTCGTCCATATCGGAAGAGAGTACGGCGTAGGGTTTGTGGAAATGAGAGCGGCCAACCCTTCACTGGACCCATGGATTCCGGGGTCTGGGGCGCGCATTGTCATTCCAACAATGAATATTTTGCCTGACGCGCCTCATCAGGGGATTGTTATTAACTTGGCGGAAATGCGTCTATACTATTACAAATCGGCATACGAACCACCAAAAACCTTTCCAATTGGAATAGGAAGGGATGGGCTGAGAACTCCGATGGGGACAACGTCTATCGTAAGAAAAATGGACGGCCCGACTTGGAGGCCAACCCCTCGTATGAGATCGGAAGATCCGACTTTACCCGTCTCTGTTCCTCCGGGACCGGAAAACCCGATGGGAACACATGCCCTTTATCTGGGATTCCCGACCATAGCGATTCACGGAACCAACAAGCCATACGGAATTGGGCGGCGTGTTAGCAGTGGATGCATTCGTATGTTCCCCGAAGATATTACGCAAATGTTTAGCATGGCACCTGTGGGAACAAAGGTAACAGTGGTCGATCAACCTATCAAAGCGGCATGGATTGAAGATGGGCTTTATCTGGAAGTGCATCCCACACAAGAGCAGGCAACGCTGATGGAAAGAGAAGGGGCTATCCCTGATTACCAGCTTTCAGAAAAAGATCTGGGATATATTATGCGAGTAGCAGGTCCAGCGGTTAAAACACTCGACTGGCCAAAAATCCGTAAGGTTGTGAAAGAGCGTAAAGGCTATCCGATCAGAATCGCAACCAAAGCGGAAAACAACGTCTAAAGCTTAAAAGATAAAAAAAGCTGGGCGTTGGCCCAGCTTTTTGTGTTTCTCAAAGAAACGAATTACTTGGTAACGCGTTTTTCGAAAACTGGTTCTGCGCTGTTTACTTCAGAAGACTGTGCGGTACCGCAAGCAGCCAATGCCAAAGTAGAAACCAAAAGGCACAAAGACAATACAACTTTTTTCATTCGAGAATCTCCATAGATGAGAAGTTATTGGCGTGAATTACGCGAGGCCATGATTTTTATCAAGTGGGAAAAAGAGGCTAAAAATAAAAGGCCACCGAAAAGTGGCCTTTTTGATACAGATATCGAAACGAATTACTTGGTAACGCGTTTTTCGAAAACTGGTTCTGCGCTCATGACTGGAGCAGGAGCAGCTTGCATGCCACCAGCGGTACGCTCGGAAGCGTATGGTGGTTGTGTGTCGACATAACCTTGTCCTGTTGTATCACAAGCAGCCAAAGCCAATGTAGAGCCAAGAAGGCAAACGGTCGCGAGAAGTGCTTTCATTTTAGAGATCCTCATAATTAACGTTAAAAATAATTTCTCCTCCAAGAGAATTGAGAACCTAAGTTAGATCAAAAAGTTAGTCTGTACAATCCCCATATTGAATGAATAGAACGGTTAATGGAACAAATTTTACGGATATAGGCCTATTTAGCAATCTTCTGGAAATAAGAGTCGATTGATTTTTTGATTGCGGTCGCAATTTTTTGGCGATGTTTGGGGGAGCTGAGGCGTTCCACTTCGCTACGATTGGTTAGATAACCCATTTCAACAAGGATCGAGGGGATATCCATCGCCTTTAAAACAGCAAAACCGGCGGAACGATGAGCGGTCTGTAAAGTTTTAAGGCCATCATTTTGAAAACCTGAGACAACGGTATTGGCCAAAAATTTGGATTGGTTCATTGTATCGCGCGCAGCCAGATCAATCAGAATATCGGCGATGTCATCTTCTTGATGGGAAAGATCAACGCCGGCAATCAAATCGGATTTGTTTTCCCGTTCTGCAAGTTTAGCGGTTTCTTTATCTGAGGCTTTGTCTGACAGAGTATAAACCGAAGCCCCTGTAACCGACGAGTCGCGGATAGAATCAGCGTGAAGTGAAATAAACAAATCGCCTTTATGTTTTCTTGCAAAATTTACACGCCCACGCAAAGGAATAAAGACATCAGATTCGCGTGTCATTTTGACCCTGTATTTTCCGCTGTCTTCAAGTTGGCGCCGCAATTCATGGGCTACAGCAAGAACGATGGTTTTCTCATACATTCCGTTGGCGCCTCGAGCCCCTGGATCTTGTCCTCCATGTCCGGCATCAATAATGATAAGTGGCTTTTCAGCTGGTGGAGCAATAACTTGCGGCGCGTGAAGAGCGGCTTGCGAAACAGAGAGATTTTTACGGGGTGGCAAAGGAATATCAACGGAACGTGCAGAGGCTATATCATATCCTTGATCCTGTGTATTGGTTGGCGCGGATTGCATATTACCTAAGACCTGAGCCCCGACTTGTTGGGTCAGTGCAGCAGACGCAGTTTTGAAATCAATGACCAAACGATCAGGAAGGCCATTTCCTTTGGGGATTAAAAAGGCAGACTGAATAATGATCGACCCTTGAGTCTCGAAAACCAATCGGCCCTTTCCGCCGCCAAGTGACCCATAACGAACATCACGAACCGAAACTTTATTGTCTTTGGAAATTCCCGGATTATTCCAGGCAAAATCCTGCATATCGACAACCAGACGATCAGGCTCCTGCAAAACAAAGGTTCTGAAATCGGTTGGTGCAGATAAGTCAATGACGGCTCGCGTCTTGTCGGGATGTGTCCCGAAACGAATAGACGTAATATCAAGTGCCCAAGACGGGCTACATAAACAAAAGAAAACCAGGGCGGCGAAAAAAGAAATTTTCATAAATTTTAGCGAGCAAAGCGGCATTTGAAAGAATACGGTAAAAAACAGGGTAGCGCCCCGAAAGGGGAGTGAAAAAACGGATAGCTGTAGTTTATTACAACACCCACGCAAAATAAAAGGAAAATTAAGTTTGCGAAGAGGGTAGAGCAGTTCGCCTGATTTAGGCATGGTTTAGTCTATAATATTGAGTTAGTTATAAAAAACCCGTAATTTCTAACGAAACTTTCTTCAAAGTTTTTATGGGCGGGATACTTTTTTTGATTGTGGTTAGCTATGAATCTCTATAAGGTCAATTTTGCGACCGCCGGAGTTTTAGCACGCGTTTGAATCGAGAAAGGTTTCGCTAGCGCTGGCGTAAGGTAAGAAAGTCCTGATTTTGGCTTTCCGGCCCTGATTATTCGAAAAAGGCACAAATTAACGCGAAGGCCTCAGAGTAGAATAATCCGAAGTTCAAGGCTGATCAGGACACCTGAAATTTATAGAATTAATTATTTGATGTACGGCCAGCGCCGTCATTATCTTTATCTGTCGCACTAAAGACGATGCGGTGTATCGGCCCGTACGGGAGCATACACATAAAATGGCAAAAAGAATGCTAATTGACGCCACTCATGCGGAAGAAACGCGCGTGGCAGTTGTTGACGGCAACAAGCTGATTGAATTCGATTACGAGAGCAAACTCAGAAGACAGCTTAAAGGGAATATATTTCTGGCCAAAGTGACCAGAGTAGAGCCTTCTCTACAGGCCGCTTTCGTAAACTTCGGAGGGAACCGCCACGGATTTCTTCCTTTTTCTGAAATTCACCCTGACTATTTTCGTATTCCCGTTTCTGATCGTGAAGCACTGATCGCGGCTCAAAAGGAAGAGTATGAAGCAGCGCTTGCCGCTGAAGAGGCTGCCATAGCAGAGGAAGAAGCAGCTTTGGCTGCAGAAAAAGCTTCCACGAGCAAAAATTCATCTCCTTCAGACGATCAGCAGGAAACGCCCGAAACGGCAGAGCAAGAAGATGAAATTTCTGAAGATGCAGAGGAAGCGGAAGAAGAAACTGAGGGTGAGTTGGATGAAGAAGCCGATGAATCGGAAGATGAATCTGAAGAAGCCGATGATGACGCTGAAGAAACTGCATCTGCTGTCGATGGTGAAGAAGCCAGTGAAAGCGACACAGAAAATAAAGCTGAAACGGAAGCTCAGCAAGAGCCTGTTCGCCATAAATTCGTTTATCGTGGCGTAACTGGCATTGATGAAGAAACGTTCGAGGTTTTGACTACGGACGAGAAAGACTCGATTGCATTTGATCAGGACATTGCAATCAAGATCGAAGAAGTTGCTAAAGCAAGAGAAGATGTAGTGCGTGTACGCCTACATTATCGCCACGCTGAAAATGGCGTGAAAAAACGTTCTGTTTGGGTCGCTTACCACGCAGACAATGAAGATGTCGATCATGAGCAAGCTTTGGCTCAAGAGCAAGAAGCCAAAGATCGTCGCCGCAATAACAACAACAATCGCCGTGGTCGCGGTCGTTTCCGCGGTCGTGGTCGCGGTGGCCGTCGCTCAATGCAAAACCGTCAAGTTGAGTTGTTGGGAGGCGAGGGCGTAGATACAGATCAACCTTTCCGTCCGTCTTTGCACAGAAATTACAAAATTCAAGAAGTTGTAAAACGCGGCCAAATTATGCTGATCCAGGTTCAAAAAGAAGAGCGTGGAAACAAAGGAGCTGCTGTTACAACATATCTGTCTTTGCCTGGCCGCTATTGTGTTTTGATGCCAAACTCTTCTCGTGGCGGCGGAGTTAGCCGTAAAATCGCCAGCTTTGCAGAACGCAAGCGTATGCGTGATATCTTACGCGAATTGGGTACTCCGGAAGGAATGTCGGTTATTCTTAGAACGGCAGGTGTCGAGCGCGAACAAGATGAAATCAAAAGAGATCTCGATTACCTGATGCGCTTGTGGAACAATATCCGCGATCTGACATTACAATCATCTGCCCCAGCCCTGATTTATGAAGAAGGCGAATTGGTAAAGCGTGCCGTTCGGGATATCTACGCGCGTGACATCGAGGAAATTCTTGTGTCCGGTCAGGATGGATATAAAGAATCCAAAGAATTTATGAAGCTCTTGATGCCATCCAGCGTTAAGAAAATTAAGCAATATAAAGATGAGAAAATGCCGCTCTTTCATCGCTATCAGGTAGAAAACCAGATTGCCGAAATGGGTGAGCCGGTCGTAACATTAAAATCCGGCGGATATTTGGTCATTAACCCGACCGAAGCGTTGGTGTCAATTGATGTGAACTCGGGACGCGCAACCAAAGAGCGTCACATTGAAGAAACGGCTTTGAAAACAAACCTTGAGGCAGCAGATGAGGTTGCTCGTCAACTGCGTTTGCGCGACTTGGGCGGCTTGGTCGTGATCGACTTTATCGATATGGAAGAGCACAGAAATAACGGTAAGGTCGAACGCCGTTTGAGAGAAGCCTTATCAACAGATCGTGCCAGAATCCAAGTCGGTCGAATTTCCTCTTTTGGATTACTAGAGCTTTCCAGACAACGCTTGAACCCAAGCTTGACGGAAGCCCAGTTCGAAAAATGCCCGCACTGTAAAGGTGTTGGCAATATTCGCTCTGTTGACTCTGCTACAATTATGGCTCTACGAGCTTTGGAAGAAGAGGGGATACGCTCTCGCGCCTCTCAAGTATTCCTTACCGTTCCAAATGCAATTGCACTATATATTCTCAATCAAAAACGAGAAATGCTGGCAGACATAGAGCGTCGCTACGAATTCACTGTTTTTGTTCGGGTAGATGAGTCTCTAGCTCCAACCGGATATTCTCTGGAAGCTATAAAAGCTCCGGTTGACGAAGAGGAAGGTGAGGAGACGGCGTCTGCACAGCGCAAAGTTTCTGCTGATGAGGCCGAAGAAAATGACTCGGACGGCAATGAAACAGAAGAAAATGAAGACGATGTAGACGGAAACACAAAAAACCGCAAAGGTCGTGGGCGTAATCGTAAGTCTCCAAAAGAAGGGGATGACAGCGAGAATGGCAACGAGAAGCGTGGTCGTGGACGTAACCGTGGGCGAGGCAGAAAATCCAAGGATGATGAGGCCGATGGAGATTCTTCGGATGGTGAAGTAGAAAACTTCAAACAAGAAAAAGAAGCTACCGCTCAGGATTCTCGAAAAGAAGAAATGAATGCTCAGCCTAAGAAATCATCAATTCAGGCGAAACGGTTTGGTTCATCCAGAAAAAATAAGGAAGAGGAAATAGCGTCCTCTCAATCTGATGACTCAGCGCCGATTGCCGCAGGAGAGCCTTCAAATGATGTTGGTGAACCGGAAGAAGTTGAAAGACACGAAGCGGCTGCAGATGGAACATCCTCCCAGCAAAAGAAAAAAGGCTGGTGGAACCGCCTGATAGACTAATTTGTGAAGGCTGGCCCGTTGAAATTTTAAACAAACAGGCCAGTTTTTTCTTCTGTCAATAAATCCTGAAACCAGGATGTCCTGTAGTAATAAAAGGTAGAATTATGAAACAGAAATTTCTAAAAACGTTTTTATTGATATGTACGGCAATGGCACTTGGCATGTCCCCTGTTTTTGCGGAAGAAAAAGCAGAAGGAACAAAATCAGCTGAGAAAAAAGTAACGCCTGTGACAGAGTTGGAAGAAACAACGAAAGAAATGATAGAAAATCTGGATGATAACCAGCTTTTGCAATTCAGGGCTATCGAACAGAGTTACAGAACAATTAAGGCCGTTGAAGACGTTCAATCATCAGTAACGAGAGCCGTAAAATCTTGCTCTAAAGCAAATCCTGATCTGGAAGAGGAAATGTCGACAAGGTTGAGAACCTGGAGGGATTCTATTCGTCCATCCATGAAGGAGGCCTATAAAAAACTGGATAAGATGGTTTTGCTACAAACTTTTACAAAGCCATCTTCGATGCGCAGCTATCTTAAAATGTTTGATAAGGCCGTGGCGTACAGAAATCAAGGTATCGAGACTGTCCCGGTATCAGAAAAAGAAGCGTGCCTGACATTAAAGAAAAGCATGGATGAATCAGAAAAGAATTTGAATACTCTTTTAATCCAGACACTCGCGCTGGATCGCCCGCTAAACACAGAAAAATAAGACATACCAAGTATAAGAGCGCATGAAAATATTGCAGGTCATGGCCGGAGCAGAGCATGGAGGCGCAGAAACAGCGTTCGAAGATATGTGCCTGGCTATGGCAGAACGAATGAAATATGATCCGACCCTTGAAATTCATGCCGCAATCAAAAACGGTCATCCCCAAAGACTAAAAAGATTGGAAGATGGAGGCATAACGGTTCATGCACTTCCATTTGGCGGAGCGCTCGATTTATACACGCCATGGAAACTGGGAAAGATTATAAGCGCATTTAAACCGGATATTGTCCAGACATGGATGTCCCGAGCCGCAAAAAAAACACCAGCATCAAAAAACAAGGCATACCTGAAATTTTCAAGGCTTGGTGGATATTACTCCATAAAATATTTTGCATCGACAGACTATTTTGTAACGATTACACCTGACATCAAACGCCATTTGGAAGATCAAGGAGTTCCTTCGGATCATGTTCGCCATATCAACAACTTTGCTGAAACCGAAGAGGTGACACACACTATCTCTCGGCAAGATATGAATACACCGGAAGATGCTTGTGTAGTTCTGGCATTGTCTAGATATCATCAGGCCAAAGCACTGGATACGCTAATTCTTGCAGTCAAAGACCTGGATAACGTCCATCTCTGGCTAGCGGGAAAAGGCCCGATGGAAAATGATCTAAAGCAACTTGCTAAAAATCTTGGCATTGATCATCGGGTTCACTTCTTGGGATGGCGTACTGATCGAGCCGCTTTGTTGAAAGCGGCAGATATATGCGCCTTTCCATCTCGCTATGAACCATTTGGAACAACTTTTGTTCAGGCTTGGGCGCAAAGAACCCCTCTGATATGCAGTAAAGCACAAGGACCATCCCAGTTTGTAAAAGATGGCGAAGACGGTCTCATGTTCGAAATTGACGACGTCGATGGATTGACACATGCAATCAACCGCCTGATAAAAGAAAAAGGATTAGGCGATAACTTGTCTCAAGTCGGATACGAACGATATCTGAGGGAATTCAGCAAAGAAAAAACAATTGACGCCTATTTGAATTATTACAAGGACGCGCTTAAGGCTGAAGGGATGATTTCTCCTGACGCTGCAAACGTTGCGTAACAAAGCCAATATAGAGCAAAATCGTCAATAAAATAACGGCACTGATCTGGTGAGCAACAGCAAGCGGTATAAATACGACACTTAGCAACGTTGCAATTCCCAATCCTATTTGCACCAAAACCCAGCCACACAGGAAAAGCGCAAGGACAGGTTTTTCTTTATAAATCAGAGCAGATAGAACAAACGAAGCCAGCCCGGTAAGAATGGCAAGGCAGCGATGGGTAAACTGAATGCTGGCGGGGTCATAGAAGAAAGGGGTTTTTCCAAGTTCTGGTGGAACAAGGCTCTCCCCCATCATCGGAAAACTATTGTAAATCATTCCGGCGTCAAGACCGGCAACAAAAGCTCCCCAAACGATTGTTGTAAAAGCCAGAAAGAAAACGCCCCAGGAAATAGCCCTAGACAATTTAGGCAGACGAAGAGCGGTGATTGTTCCTTGCAGACGTATGCGCCAAGCCATCCATAACAAGGCGCAATAAATTATCAAAGCAAGTGATAAATGTGCAGCCAAGCGAAAATGGGAGACAGACGGACGGTCAACCAACCCGCTTTGAACCATAAACCATCCTAAAAATCCCTGAGACCCACCCAGAGCCAATAATCCGAGATATTTTAAACGATCTTGTTTTTGAATATCCCCCCGAACCCAGAAAAAGAGCAAGGGGAGTGCAAATGCCAATCCTATTAATCTTCCCCATAATCGGTGAAACCATTCCCAGAAGAAAATTTGTTTGAAATCTGATAGATTCATCCAGTGATGCTTAGCCACAAATTCCGGAGTGGCTTGATATTTCTGAAAGGCATCTTGCCAAGATTCCTCAGAGAGGGGAGGAAGTGCTCCGGAAACCACATTCCATTCAGTTATGGATAATCCGCTCTCGGTCAGGCGTGTCACCGCTCCAATTCCGGTCATAGCCATAACCATAAAGGCACAAAAAGTCAGCCAAAGAGATGGTATCTTATTGTTTTTCATTGTTTTATTAAAAATAATGTTTTCAGGGCTTTAATTTTTACGATCTTAATGCAATATTAATGACGTGTCATGTTTAATAGAAGGTATGGATGAAATGCAGGCAGATGCATTAAATTTTAAAGAACACGAGTCCGCCCTTTCCAAAAAGATAAAGGCAGCGGATCTTTCATTCTCGTCAGGTTATTGGCGTGTTTTTGATGATGTTGAAACAATTGTCAAAAGTAACGAAAACCGTATGAGGGAGCTTTCTTCCCCAACTAATCTAGAGGATGATTTCCGAAGAGTAGGGGATGCGATTCATCGGGCATTATCAGCCCTAAATTCTAGAAGTACCAGAAAATAGGTCTTGAAATGCCTAAAAATTCAGATGGTTTGAGCCGCGATACTGCATCCGGTGCTATTCTAAGTGTGTCGTACGAAGGTCCCCTTCCTCCTGCTGTAGAGATGGAGAAATACAACCGTATCCTGCCAGGAGCAGCCGAGCGGGTGTTTGCAATGGCAGAAAAAGATGGAGATCACAGGCGTTCGATAGAGAAAGATTTGGTATCGAAGCGGTTTCGGGCAGATATTTTGGGAATGTGCTTTGCGTTTTCTTTGGCGTTTATTTGTATAATTGCAGCGATGTATTTTTTCTATGTTGGGAACATCACGGCAGGATTTGCGTTATTAGGATTTCCAGTGTTAAGCCTGATCGGGAAATTTCTTCATAAAGCACAATAAAATGTCGCATAGACAAGAAATAAATTTTCATCTAACACTCTCTCTATGATCGAACAAACTGAATTTTCAACAGATGTCATTATTATTGGCGCAGGCCCAGTGGGGCTGTTTGCGGTATTTGAACTAGGGTTGCTTGACCTCAAAGCCCATCTGATCGATATTCTGGATCGTCCTGGTGGACAATGCACAGAACTCTATCCTGAAAAACCGATCTATGACATTCCGGCTTACCCGATCATTTCGGGACAGGAATTAACAGACAATCTTATGAAACAGATCGAACCGTTTAGCCCGACATTCCATTTGGGACAAATGGCAGAGCAGGTTAAAAAAAACGAAGACGGAAAATGGCAGGTTACAACGGATATCGGAACAACAATCACGGCTCCGGTTATAGTGATTGCCGCTGGCGGCGGATCTTTCATGCCAAAAAAACCGGCCATACCAAATATTGAAGCCTATGAAGGGCAGTCCGTATTCTACGCTGTTCGCAAAATGGAACAATTCCGAGATAAAAACTTGGTGATTGCAGGCGGAGGGGACTCTGCATTGGACTGGACGCTTAATCTTCAGCCCTTGGCAAAGCATGTAACACTTGTTCACCGCCGCGATGACTTCCGCGCTGCGCCTGACAGCGTGAATAAAATGCGCGAAATGGTCGCCGAAGGCAAAATGACCCTTAAAATATGTGATCTGGCAGGAATTGAAGGCGACGCGCCCAATATGTCGGGGCTCAAAGTAAAGTCCAAGGAAAACGGCGAAGAAATTCTGGAATGCGATACGATGCTGGCATTTTACGGCCTGACCATGAAATTGGGGCCGATTGCCAATTTTGGACTGAACCTCCATGAAAACCTGATTCCGGTAGACACAGAGAAGTTCGAGACTTCGGAAAAAGGCATTTTTGCTATCGGAGATATAAATTATTATCCGGGAAAATTGAAACTGATACTCTCGGGCTTTCATGAAGCGGCCTTAATGGCTCAACAAGCTTTCCGCTACGTCTATCCTGATAAAAAGCTACGCTTCCAGTACACAACCTCGTCCAGCGACCTTCAAACCAAGCTGGGAGTAAAGTAGAAGAGAGCCGTTCAGTCGAGTTGCTTTGAAGTCTGGATTGAGTATAGTAATTCCGAGAAATCCTGAAATCAGGACTGGGAAAGAAAGCAGTGGCGCATTTTCAGTTTAACATTATGGATGCCGCAGGATACGGATATTACCGTGTCTGGAAAGAGCGTGCATATTTGGCAAAATTGGCTTTCGTGCCGATTATGATCAAATTCGCCTGCACCATTGCAATTTTTTCTCTCGATCTCGATAATAACTATTTGCGACAAGGCTTGATCCTCTTGCCTGCAATGTTTGCAGAAGGGTGGGTTCTGGCCCAATTTCTAAGAACGCTTTTAAAAGCAGAGCGCTGGCCTATTACGCTTCCAGATGCGCCTGATGCCAAATTGGTTGGAAAGTTGTTAAATCGGGCAAGGGGAATTATTGCCGCCGTTTTGGTTTATGTCCTGATAGGAATGGTATCTTTTTTTGCGCGTTACCTTGCATTCGAATTCTTGCCCAGTGATGAGGAAATAGAATCAGCTCGCCTATCTCTAGAAGAACAAAAAAATCTGGAAGCAAACTTGTCTCGAACTGCAGGGAATGATTCGGAAACTCAACCATCAAACGGATTTCCTGCTTTTCTCGCAGTGTTTTCATTCATTCCCATGGTTTTGTTTGTCTTGGTGACTGTGTGGACATTCCGTTTGATGTGGATATACATCCCCTTATCGGTCTTGATGCCGATTAAATACTATTTAAAATCCGTATCAGGATTTATGTCCTCGGTTTACATGATTATTCTGTTCTTGGCCTGTATGGCACCTGCTACTTTTATAGCCATCATGCTGGCTCAAGTCGTTTATGGAGCGACAAATGATCTAACAGGAAGCCTAGAGCTTTTAGGTCATTTCATCGGAATACTTTTAAGTGTTATAACCGAAATAATTGTGAGCCTGATAAGCACCGCAGCCTTTGCTTGGGCAATGAGAGATTTTCTTCCCAGAAGCAAAGAGAGTATGAGCGACTTTCCCGGGGATCAGACAAGGTATAAGGGCTAAAGAATGAAACTCTATGTCACCGATTTTGAAGGGGTAGAACATGAACTCGAAGCCATCGAAGGATGGCGCGTCATGGAAGTCATTCGGGATTACGGCCTGCCCATTAAAGCCGAATGCGGTGGTGCGTGTCTGTGCGGAACGTGCCATGTCTTTGTCGCCGACGAATGGCTGGATAAACTCTACCCGAAAACCGAAGACGAAGAAGACCGCCTCTATGAAGACGCCGTAGGCGTAGAAGACAATTCACGCCTATCATGTCAAATCCTGATGTCCGAAGAACTCGACGGCCTCAAAGTCACCATGGGCCCCGGGTCTGAAAGAGATTAAAAACCAAATAGATATTCAAATTATACTAAAATATATATTTGTATATCAATTTAGTGTTATACTGTGGTATATTGAGGTATAAATTGATATATTTTGATAGAAGTTCATATTCATAAAAAGTCATAAAGGTACGTAACATGGATCCAGTTCGTAACCCGTTTGCCCCTGGGGCAGGTTCTCAACCGCCAGAACTGGCCGGACGGGAAGAGATAATTGCAGCGGCAGATACAGCACTTCAGCGAGTGCTGATAGGCAGACATGATAAATCCCAGATTTTTCTTGGATTAAGGGGAACAGGAAAAACGGTGCTCCTAAATAAAATAGAAAGTTTGGCAGAAGGGCATGGGCATATAACATCATTTATAGAAGCGCCTGAAAATAAAACTTTAGTTGAATTGATCTATCCCAGAATTCACCAAGCCCTGCGTAAATTGTCGATAATAGAAAGTGCAAAAGCCAGTGCTCACACAGCAATGGGGACACTGAAAGCTTTTGCAAGCGCCTTTAAAATTTCAATAGGAGATATTTCGATATCGGTTGATCCCGAAACAGGGACAGCGGACAGTGGAATTCTTGAATATGATTTGTGTGAACTATTTGTAAAGGTTGGGGAAGCCGCAAAAGCAGCGGAAAGAGGATGGACGCTTCTGATTGACGAGATCCAGTATCTTTCTGATGAAGAGTTGTCCGCTCTAATTGTATCAATCCATCGGGTTAATCAGAAAAATTTGCCGGTCATTTTCTTCGGTGCAGGGCTTCCACAAGTCGCGGCTTTATCCGGAGAAGCAAAGTCCTACGCAGAAAGATTATTCAATTATCCTTCCATTGGAGCATTGGATATAAATTCTGCCAAAGCAGCAATACAACAGCCTATATTGGATGAGGAAGAAGTTATTCTGGATGAAGCTTTAGATATCATTTTTGAAAAGACACAAGGATATCCTTACTTTCTACAAGAGTGGGGTTTTCAGGCATGGAATATTGCCGAAAATTCTCCGATAGATGCCTCCGTTATAAATGCCGCAACTCCCGCAGCATTGCGCAGGTTGGATGAAGGGTTTTTCAGGGTACGGTTTGATCGGCTCACTCCCAAAGAAAGAGATTATGTTTTTGCAATGGCAAAGCTTGGAAAAGGGCCATATCGATCTTCGGATGTGGCAGACATTCTCGGAGAAAGAGCGCAGAGCCTTGGCCCATGCAGAGCAAAAATTATCAGTAAAGGAATGATCTACTCTCCAGCCCATGGAGACATAGATTTTACAGTTCCAATGTTTGAAGATTACTTACGAAGAACGCATCCTGAATTGTGTGCATAGGTGTTTTCTAAAGTTTACGCGCAAGGTGAGGAGCTTCAGCGCGGAACATGTTTTCTGCAACATGCTCAAGTTTCGTTCCAAACTTATGATTAAATTCTTTGCTAAGAGACATCCTGACACCAAACGAAAGCTCCCCTCGATTATTGGGGCAGGCATCCAGAAAATCGAGTTTTAAACCGTAATCAGAACATTTTAATTGAAGTTTTTTGATCCCGTGTTGATTCTTAAGAAGTGTGAGGCTGTCATCAAGACCTCGCCAATTTTTTTTCGAAAGTGGAACCGGAGAGCAAAAAACCGCACTTTGAAAATCAGTTCGAACTTCTGAGACTCTCTTTTGAACCAGTCTTTTTCCGAGTTTATCGCTCAATCGACCTGCCCATTTTCCGATAGCTTTCGCAGCAAGATCTTGATCGAATCGATAAGGCGCCCACTCAAGTGTAAGAAGGGCATGTAAAACAGTCTTTGTAAAAGGAGGGAGTTTCATTCTTTTGTTCCCAAATTATATCACGCAAACTCTTATCAAAATTATGAAAAAAGAGCCAGTATTTTCTGAAACATGAGCGGCAAACAGGCAGAAAAAATTGCGACAAAATGCCAGTGAAAAATCAACCTATTGATGTTTTACAATCAAAATAACACAACATATTGTGTTTCAAGTCTTTGAGAGGCCTCCTCTCGAAAATCACCGAAATTGACCTGTAAAACCGCAAAAGGAGCTGACAATGAGCCAATCCGCGACCGCAAAATCGTCCCATCTTCCCCATTTATCCGTTGTGTCTGCCACCGAAACGCATGGCATACTCAAGAGCGGAGGGACGCAAGTCGATTGCTCACAAGCGGTTTCTGAATATGTGTCAGGATCAGATTGGCGAATTAAAGCCAACGCCAATACGGGTTATTCTAACGCAGGCCTCATCAACAACGTCGCCGGTAAAATCATTGCCAATTACTGGCTCGATGAAATTTATTCCCCCGAAGAAGGCCAAGCGCACAGAAACGCAGATGTCCATATCCATGATCTGGATTGCTTGACAGGGTACTGCGCGGGATGGTCTTTGCGGGCCTTGCTCAATGAGGGATTTAACGGCGTCAACGGCCGTGTGTCATCGCGCCCACCGCGCCACTTCCGCGAAGCCTTGGGACAAATGGCAAACTTCCTTGGAATTTTGCAATCCGAATGGGCAGGTGCACAAGCCTTCAGCTCGTTCGATACCTATCTCGCGCCCTATGTGTTTGCGGACAATCTGCCCTTTAAGGAAATCAAAAAAGCCATTCGCCAGTTCGTATATAATCTGAACGTCCCCGCACGCTGGGGCCAATCACCCTTTACCAACGTAACACTTGATATCACCGTTCCCGAAGATTTGGAAAACCAGTTCCCGACCGCCAATGATTTTCACCTGTTTAAAAATGTAAATCGTGATGATTTGTTAGCCAGAGCACAACAGCGTGATATGGGCATCCGTTCTCTCGAAGATTTGACCTTCAAACATTTCGCACCGGAAATGGAATTGATTGATATCGCCTATTACGAAGTCATGACCGAAGGCGATAGCACAGGCCAGCCTTTCACCTTCCCGATCCCGACAGTCAACATCACCGAAGATTTCAATTGGGATAGCAAAGTCGCAGCCGCCATCTTTGATAACACGGCCAAAGTCGGCTCATCCTACTTCCAGAATTTTGTCGGCAGCCAATGGATGAAAAACGAGAAGGGCGAACGCGTCAGAAACCCCGAAGCCTATTCCCCCGGCGCTGTGCGGTCGATGTGCTGCCGCCTGCAACTGGATTTACGCGAACTCTTGCGCCGTGGAAACGGCTTGTTCGGCTCTGCCGAAATGACAGGATCCATTGGTGTTGTGACCATCAACATGGCGCGTCTGGGCTACCGCTTCAAAGGCGATATGAACGGCCTGATCGCAGAACTTGACCGCTTGATGGATATCTCGAAATCCACATTGGAGAAGAAACGCGCCTTTATCCAAAGCATGTATAACCGCGGCCTCTATCCGTACACCGCGCGCTACTTGCCGTTCCTGAGAAATCATTTCAGCACCATCGGCGTCAACGGCATGAATGAAATGATCCGCAACTATATGGACGACCGCATTGATATCACAGATGAACGCGGCGCAGAAATGGCCTTGGTAATCCTCGATCACATGCGCGAGAAAATGCGCGAATACCAAGAAACAAGCGGCAATCTCTATAACCTTGAAGCAACACCAGCCGAAGGCACAACCTATCGCTTTGCCAAAGAAGATAAGAAACAGTTTGACGATATCATTCAGGCAGGCAGCGGAGAAAATATCTACTACACCAACTCTTCGCAAATTCCCGCAGGCCATACGGATGACCCGTTCGAGGCATTGGATTTGCAAAATAAGCTCCAATGCAAATATACGGGCGGCACAGTTCTCCACCTCTATATGTCGGAAAAACTCTCAAGCGCCGAAGCCTGCAAAGGCTTTGTCCGAAAAGTGCTGGAAAACTACCAACTGCCGTATATTACGGTGACGCCTGTTTTCTCGACCTGCACAACACACGGGTACTTGAGCGGTGAGCAGTCTGAATGCCCGAAATGCGGAGAAAAAACCAATGTCTGGACGCGGGTCATGGGATATTTCCGCCCCGTGGATAGCTTTAACATCGGTAAGAAAGGCGAACACCATGAACGCGTCCACTTCACCGAAGACCGCGTGGAATCAAAGGACTTGTTTGCGTAAATGAACAGCTCAACGCCCATTTACGCGCTCACCCCTTTCACGATGCTGGATTTTAAAGACAAAACAGCCTGCATCATCTGGTTTGCCGGATGCAATATGCGCTGCGCCTATTGTCACAATCCGGACATCGTGTTGGGGAAGGGGGCAAAGACCGAGGACGACGTTCTGGAGTTTCTGGAACGCCGTCAGGGGCTTCTGGATGGCGTGGTGATATCAGGAGGCGAGGCAACCTGCTATAAAGGGCTGCCCGCACTTCTAAGAAAAATAAAAACATTGGGCTACGCAATCAAGCTGGACAGCAACGGAACTTACCCCGACATCATCAAACAATTATTTGAAGAGAAGCTGATCGATTTTCTGGCGCTTGATTACAAAGCCTCACCATGCGCATTTCAAAAAGTTACAGGCACAGGAAAGCGTCTGTGGAATAAATTCCAGAAAACTCTCGATTATGTATGCGTCAACCAACACGGAAAATTCGAAGTTCGCACCACCATCCATTCAGACCTTCTGAACGCCACAGATATCAACGCCATGATTTCTGATCTGGAATCGAAAAACTACACGGGAACATACTTCATCCAGAATTACCGCCACAAAGAAAATGAAACGCTTGGGCAAATGACCGATCAAATAAAAGAGCTGGATATATCTCTCATCCAGCCCCCCCGAAATTTTCAAATCGACTATCGGAATTTTTAGACCAGTCGTTTTTTGCCATTTCGTCATCCCCGACAAATGAGGCCTGCGCCGAATGCAGTTCGGGGATCCAGCAGAACATGTGCGGCGCATAAGCGCCGCTACTTAATAACTGGATTCCCTGCACTCATTCCGGCTTTTCTAAAGAAAAGTCCTTCATTCGGCGGGAATGACGATACTGTATCGGTTAATTCATAGTGGGCATGGAAAAAAGCATCTTACTGAATAGTCACTTCCATATCATAAAACCGCGTGTCCCCGGGAGTAATAATCTCTTTGCTCGCGATATAGACAGAGTGGAGCTTGCCATCGAGCTCCTTCGCCCAAAAGTCCAGAAACCGTTTCAACTCTGGAAATTTCGGAGCCAGATCATATTCTTGCCAAATATAGCTTTGTAATAATTTGGGATGATCGGGCAGGTGATAGACAATCTCGGCCGTCGTCAGCCGATAATTTTGAAGCTGGGTAATCAGATTGGCCATTCTAGCAAACCTCCTGTCCTGTATATTTAGACCGCTCTTCTGGCGATTTTATACCCCCATTGTATCACAAAATTTGTTAAGAGTTTTTTAATAAAAAAACCTCCGCAAAAGCAGAGGTTTTAAAGGAAATTGGAGGTATCTCAAGCGGGATTGGGCGGAGATTGGGGGGATACCCTAGCAATCTGCTTTAAAGTGTCTTTTACGTTGCGATTCGGATCTAACCATGCGGCTCTGACAAAGTCTTTGAAAAACTCAGCAATGGATCCATCACGGGTTGCTCCGATTCTTGCCATTTCTTCCAGTTTTTCATCCGTACTAGCATCTGGAATTCCATGTAAAGTGGAAAGCAGAAAGCAAGCCACGGCTTGAGATGGAGATATGGGGATTCCAGTTGCCCTAAGAAAAGAGATACCGAGGCCATATTGAGCATTGGCATGATCTTGTCCAGCGGCCTTCCTCCACAATTTGGCGGTTTGCGAGTAGTCTTGTGGAACGCCTTCCCCATTATTATAAGAAACTCCAAGATTATATTGTGCATCAGCATGACCTTGTTCAGCCGCCTTTGTCCACCACTGGGCTGCTTTCGAGTAGTCTTGTGGAACGCCTTCCCCATGATAATAAAAAGATCCAAGCACATATTGTGCCTTAGCAGGACCTTGTTCAGCAGCCAGTGTCAACAAATGGGCAGCTTGTAAGATATCTCGTTCAACGCCAAGTCCATTGTAATAGCAACGGCCGAGATTATATTGTGCATCAGCATGACCTTGTTCAGCCGCCTTTGTCCACCACTGGGCAGCTTGTAAGATATCTCGTTTAACGCCAATTCCATTGTAATAGCAGCGCCCAAGTTCAAATTGTGCTGCAGCATGATCTTGCTCAGCAGCTCGTAAAGTGAGATTGAAAATTCTCTTTTGTATAGGATCATGGACATCAGCCCCATATTCCTCTGGCAAACTTTTTATCAGGGCTTCGGATAGAGCAAGTAATGCCTTTGGGTTTGCATCTTTTGTACCGAGGGGATGTCTTCGAACGATGCGTTCCAATTCGTCAATAGACATGGCGCTATAATCTGGCAGTTTTCTGGACATTTTTAACCTCAATTGCTTAATTCAAGACTTTCTTTTTTCATATTCTAAGGGTTGACGCAACGAAAATATGAAAATCTTGTATAACTGACTCAAATCCTTGATTTTTCCGGCCAGTGTTTTTATATGTGTACGACTCTCGGAATGGACAAAAAAGAAAGCCAAATCCGAGAGAAATAGGGGCTTTATGAAAGCTGACCCTCAGGTTCATAAAGCCTGCTTGTTTAACCTTAAAACCAAAAGGAAGTACAAAATGAAATTTCGTCCTTTACATGATCGTGTCTTGTTAGAGCGCATAGAAGAGGATTCAAAAACCGCTGGCGGGATCATTATCCCTGACTCGGCTAAAGAAAAGCCGATGAAAGGAAAAATCCACGCGGTTGGAAATGGCCTCCGTGATGAAAGCGGCAAAGTCGTTCCTCTCGATGTGAAAGAAGGAGACGTTGTCTTGTTCTCTAAATGGTCCGGTACCGAAGTTACCATCGACGGCAAAGAGCTGTTGGTGATGAAAGAGTCCGACATTATGGGCGTTATCGCAGCTTAAACTGCTTCGCTAACCACTACACACTAATAACTATTCACTAGGAGAAAAAATCATGGCTGCTAAAGAAATTAAATTTGCAACTGAAGCCCGCCGCAAAATGCTGCGTGGTGTCGACACCATCGCTGACGCTGTAAAAGTAACACTCGGGCCCAAAGGCCGTAACGTTGTGATCGAGAGATCTTTTGGAGCACCTCGTTCGACAAAAGACGGTGTCTCTGTCGCGAAGGAAATCGAGTTACCGGATCGTTTTGAAAACATGGGCGCGCAAATGGTGCGTGAAGTGGCGTCTAAAGCCAACGACCAAGCCGGTGACGGAACCACCACGGCAACCGTTTTGGCTCAGGCCATCATCCGCGAAGGTATCAAATCTGTTGCGGCTGGCATGAACCCGATGGACGTCAAACGCGGGATTGATCTGGCTGTGACAACTTGCGTAGAAGCATTGAAATCTTCTGCGAAAAAAGTTGAAACCAACCAGCAAATCGAGCAAGTCGGTTTTGTATCGGCCAACGGTGATGCCGATATCGCGAAAAAATTGGCTGAAGCAATGGAAAAAGTCGGCAAAGAAGGTGTTATCACAGTTGAAGAAGCCAAATCTTTGGAAACCGAATTGGAAGTTGTTGAGGGGATGCAATTCGACCGCGGATACTTGTCTCCGTACTTCGTAACCAATCCTGAGAAAATGGTTTGCGAACTCGAAAACCCATACATCCTGCTGAACGAGAAAAAACTTTCTAACCTGCAAGCAATCTTGCCTGTATTGGAAGCAGTTGTTCAATCCGGTCGTCCGTTGTTGATCGTGGCTGAAGACGTTGAAGGCGAAGCACTGGCAACCCTCGTGGTCAACAAACTGCGCGGTGGTCTGAAAGTGGCTGCAGTTAAGGCTCCTGGCTTCGGTGATCGTCGTAAAGCAATGCTCGAAGACATGGCAATCCTGACCAACGGTCAAGTGATCTCCGAAGACCTCGGCATTAAGCTTGAAAACGTGACCCTCGATATGCTGGGAAGTGCCAAGAAAATCCGCATCAGCAAAGACGAAACCACCATCGTTGACGGTGCTGGCGCTTCTGCTGATATCGAAGCACGTTGCAACCAGATCCGCGCACAAGTCGAAGAGACCACTTCTGACTACGACCGTGAAAAACTGCAAGAACGTCTGGCGAAATTGGCTGGCGGTGTTGCTGTGATCCGTGTTGGCGGTGCAACCGAAGTCGAAGTAAAAGAACGTAAAGACCGCGTTGACGATGCAATGCACGCAACCCGCGCAGCCGTTGAAGAAGGTATTGTACCGGGTGGTGGAACCGCGCTTCTTTACGCATCCAAATCTTTGGATGGCGTTAAAGGCGCAAACCCTGATCAACAAGCTGGTGTGGACATCGTTCGCCGTGCGATTCAGGCACCTATCCGCCAAATCGTCGAGAATGCCGGTAAAGAAGGCTCTGTGATTGTCGGTAAGCTCTTGGAGCAATCCAGCGTCACATACGGCTACAATGCCCAGAACGACGAATATTGCGACCTGATCGGCGCCGGTATCATCGACCCTGTGAAAGTGGTTCGCTCTGCCTTGCAGAACGCAGCCTCTGTAGCAGGCCTCATGATCACCACCGAAGCCATGATCTGCGAACTTCCTAAGGAAGAAAGCGCAGGCGGTGCTGGTGCTGACGCTATGGGCGGCATGGGCGGCATGGGCTTCTAATAGACCCAACCCTCTAAATAATTCTAAAGGCCGGTTTTTCCGGCCTTTTGCTTTTCTGTGGAATGTATAGGAAGAGAGGTCTGGGATTGGTTGAATTTGCCCCTCTATAGCTTAAAATAGGCTCATGACATCCCAATTGAACGAAAAAAAACACCAAGAGAAGCCGCAGTCTCCGAAAGACAGGAAGGCCAAATCCCCAGATGATCTTCAAACGTCTAGCGGGGTTATGGGTGCTTCATTGGATATCATCTACAAAACAAAAAAAATCCCACAACCATTAATCTTGTTGCTCTTGATATCCCTAGTCTCCTCTCTATTGGTTGGGGGGCTGATGGCGATTGCCCGTAACCAACAAATAACAGCAAAAGAATCAGTTGTTTTGCAAAGACTGGAACCGTCCCCGTTTTATGCCTCTTACGATCAGGAAAAATTGAAAGCCTATTTCAAAGGAGTTTGGGATTCTCAAACGGATAAATTTGTGATGTCGATCCGGATGGAAGGCGGAAAATTTGAATGGATTGTTGCCCCCGAAAGATCCCCCGGTGTTCGCCATTTTGCACGCGGAGAATTCAGAATTGATGGGGATATTCTTGTCCTCGAGAAGAAAGAAAATTTGGGATACTCATTTGATGAACAAAAGCGCTGGATACGGTATATGCCGATCCCGTTTGATAACATTAATATCCGCTATTCTTTAGAGAAAAGAAACATGATCTGGGCATTCTCTGAAGATGAGCTTGCGCGAATAAAAGGCGTCACTGGTGAGTTGATCAGCAAGTCAAAAGACACTGAAGAGAACTCTATAATTGTTTGGAAAAAACGCTGATGCCAGAATTGCCTGAGGTCGAAACTGTCCTGAGCGGACTCAAACAATTCATGACAGACCAAAAGATTCTGGAAGCAAAAATATTCACAAAAAAAATCAGAAATCTTGTCCCTAAAAATATGGCGAAAACCCTTGAAAATAAAGGGGTTGTGGGACTTTACCGACGCGCAAAATATATTGTGATAGACCTTGAAAATAATCACTCGATGATCCTTCATCTCGGGATGTCGGGAGTCATGAAAACCTATCTGAAAGACGGAAAAAAATTCGAAAAAGATCGCCACGATCATCTATGGCTAAAAATGGAAGATGGTAATGAAATAGTATTTCGAGACCCGCGTCGTTTCGGTGTTCTTGATCTGCTTCCGACAGGCGAAGTTTCAAGTTCAAAGTACTTTTCTCATCTGGGTTTAGAGCCTCTATCAAATGAGTTTTCAGTCAAGAAATTAAGGGCAATTTTATCATCCAGAAAAGTCGCAATCAAACAGGCTATCATGGATCAAAAAATCGTAGTGGGAGTTGGAAATATTTATGCCAGTGAAGCTTTGTTCAAGTCAGGAATCGATCCGCGCAGAGCGGCTTATTCATTGAGTTTAGAAGAGGCAACTCTCTTGGTAAGGAATATAAAATCTATTCTGCGCCTTGCAATAAAAAACGGAGGAAGCACTCTTCGGGACTACCGGAATATCGGAGGAGAAAGAGGCTATTTTCAAATGCATTTTTCTGTCTATGACAGGGAAGGAAGACCATGCCCTGATTGCACTTGCAACATAGAAAAAACAGGGGGTGTAAAAAGAATTGTGCAAGGAAATCGATCAACCTTTTACTGTGAAAGCAAACAAAGATAATCTGATTTTATTCACGAAATAACACGACACAGGAAGTGAGACTGATATGTCGGACAAGAAACACTCCTTGAAAATAAAAAGGGTAGCCATGGTGATGGGGCTATTCATAGCGTTTTACATGGGTGGAGACGTGGCAAAAGCTGCAGAAATTAGCCCTGAAAAAACCGTGCAGCAGGGCCAGATGCAACCCATTTACATCACGACTTTACCCGATATTCCTGTGATGGACGGGTTAATAGAGCTGCATGATGAAGGATTTATTTTTGACGCTCCGGAAGGGCGGGCCGCTGGAGCCATACTTTTTGGTAATAAAGTTACTCAAAAAGAGGTGAGGGATTACTATAACCGGATATTTCCTCGATTGGGCTGGACGGCGCAGAAAACTGGCGTTTTTGTGAGGGGCGGCGAGCAACTTACTGTAGAAATTGAAGAAAATCAGGGTGAGGTCGTTGTGGTTTTGGAGCTTTCTCCGGAGTCGGACCAAAAATGACATTTTGGCAAGAACTTTTTTTTAAATTTTTTTGCACCAAGTTTCTTGACATCTGGGGATAACTCGGCTTAAAACATCACCTGTTAGCAAGACAACTTAATAAAAATTGAAAGAGTTTTCGAATGGCCAATCATGTTTCGGCAAAAAAGCGTACAAGACAAAACGCGAAGCGTGCAATTATCAACAGTGCAAACCGCAACCGTATTCGCACTTTCGTTAAGAAGGTAGAATTGGCGTTGAGTGCTGGTGATGCAGCTGCAGCCGAAGAAGCCTTCAAAGCAGTTCAGCCTGAATTGCAAAAAGGCGTGACCAAAGGTGTTATTCACAAGAAGACTGCGTCTCGTAAGTTGTCACGTCTGTCTGCTCGTATCAAAGCAGCTAAATCTCAGTAATCATTTTTAGGGAGGGTCTTTCCTCTCTAATCCATATCCATTTCGTATTTGCGATCTGCATCGCAAAGACACTTTGTCGCCTTTAATTTTCGGCGAGAGGTTTCTATACTCAATTAAACAATATTTATTTTCGTCCAATTGGGTATGGGGCTTCAAACTGTGTTGTAAAACTATTAGAGGGAGTAAATCCCCTAGCTATACCGGAAAGAATTAAAACACGAATTCTGAAATTGCGGTATAGCGACCTCTGCAAGAGGGGTGTGACAGAAACAGAAGTCTAGGGAAAATTTAAAAGTCTTCTGGTCTGGGTGGAGCAACCGACATCACGTGAGAGAATAGATGTCGAGTTGTATGGAAAGAAATGCAACAAGTGGGAGAAATATCGGAATGTCTGAGTTCGGGGGAAATAATGCATCAGTTGTGTCAATTTACGGTCAGGCATTAGCGCCTGAAACGTTTGATCCGACTCCTGAGGTCCGAGCGCTCTGGGAAAAAGTTTATAATAGTATGCGGGAAGAATTTGGTGAGGCCATATTCAGAAGCTGGTTAAAGCCAATGGCTTTGCAGGCATGCTATCATGGAACTCTGGAAGTCTCTGTGCCAACACGCTTCATGAAAGATTGGATTTCAACGCACTATGTTGAGCGCATTCGCCAAATGTGTAAAGAAGCCGGAGAGGGGATCGAGCGTCTTGAGATTGTAGTTGTTCACGGACATGCAGCGGAAGAGAATAACGAAGTCGAAGCACCGAAAGTACTCAAATCCAATGTGAATGAAATGGCAGAAAAAATGGATCTGTCATCTCCACTTGACCCGCGTTTCAAATTCGAAACATTCGTTGTCGGGAAATCTAATGCCTTGGCGCATGCCGCTGCCAGCCGTGTAGTGGAATGCAACGTGCCTTTTAATCCGCTCTTTATCTATGGCGGTGTTGGTTTGGGTAAAACTCACCTGATGCATGCTATCGCTTGGGAATTGAAGGAAAAGCAACCTGAAAAAGTTGTGATGTATCTTTCTGCCGAGAAGTTCATGTATCAGTTTGTTAAGGCAATCCGTGCGCAAGACACAATGACCTTCAAGGAGGTCTTCCGTTCAGTTGACGTGCTGATGATTGATGATATCCAGTTCATTGCAGGAAAAGATTCCACACAGGAAGAATTCTTCCACACATTCAATGCATTGGTAGATCAGAACAAACAAATCATCATTGCTGCAGACCGCGCTCCGAGCGAACTGCAAGGGATTGATGAACGTCTGCGTTCCCGTATGTCTTGGGGCTTGGTGGCTGACATCCATTCCAGCACTTACGATTTGCGCTTGGGCATCTTGAGAACGCGTGCAGTCCAGTTGGGCGTCGAAGTACCTGAACCTGTACTTGAATTCTTGGCTCTGAAAGTCACCTCGAATATTCGGGAACTGGAAGGCGCATTGAACCGTATCGTGGCACATGCCGACGTAACCAAATCGGAAATCACTTTGGAATCGACGCAAGATGTCTTGCAAGACTTGTTGCGCTCCAGTGACCGTCGCATCACGATTGACGAAATTCAGCGTCGCGTAGCAGAACATTACAACGTGCGTATTGCCGATATGCATTCTTCACGTCGTGCACGCTCTGTGGCTCGCCCGCGTCAAGTGGCCATGTATCTGGCAAAACAATTGACAGCACGGTCATTGCCTGAGATTGGACGTAAATTCGGCGGTCGTGACCATACAACAGTCATGCACGCTGTTAAAAAAGTTGATGAGCTGATCGCAGAGGACGCGTCTTTCGCACAAGACGTCGAAGTCTTGCGCCGCACCTTGACGGGTTAGGCCTATTCATAAAAGAATTCATTCAGGAAAAACCCGCCGATAAGGCGGGTTTTTATATTCTAAAGATGGTTTTGTTTTTATGGATATTAAGTTGCATCAGCCAAATTATGCATAAACCCTGTGGGAAACTTTAGGCAGATATTAGAAACCCTTGGCTTAAGAGCTGGAAGCGGCTATATTTTCTTATCACATAAGAATCAGTTTTGAAGGAAGAGGACTCCTCAATGAAGTTTAGCATTGATCGCGCCGCATTACTCCGCGCATTGGCACACGTACAAAGCGTTGTTGAACGCCGTAGCACTATCCCGATTTTATCGAACGTCCGCCTGAAAGCAGATGACGGCATGTTGTCTTTGGCAACAACCGATATGGACATTGAAATTACCGAAGCGATTGCCGCAGATGTTGAAAAAGCGGGTGAGACCACCGCGCCGGCTGTAACGCTCCACGATATTATCCGCAAAATGCCTGACTCGGCAAAAGTGACGATTGAACTTGATCCGTCAGGAAACTTCATCACGGTTCGCGCGGGTCGTTCAGACTTCCGTTTGAGCTGCTTGCCTGTTTCCGACTTCCCGCAATTCGGCGGCGGAGATTATCCGGTTTCCTTTTCAACACGCGCAGCTGATTTGCGTGCGTTGATCGACCGTACAAAATTCGCGATGTCATCAGAAGAAACACGCTACTATTTGAACGGCATCTACCTGCACGCCGCAGAAAATGAAGGTGTAGCAGTCCTTCGCGCTGTATCAACCGATGGTCACCGCTTGGCACGTTTCGAAATGCCGTTGCCGGAAGGCGCAGCAGATATGCCTGGCGTAATTATTCCGCGTAAAATGGTTTTGGAGCTCGGTAAATTGTTGGAAGAAGCGGCTGATGAAATTAAAATCAGCTTGTCTGAAAACAAAATCACTGTCGCTTTCGACCACATTGTTCTGACATCCAAACTGATTGACGGAACATTCCCTGATTACCAACGCGTGATTCCTCAAGGAAACGATAAGATCATCGAAGTTGATCCAAAAGTATTCTCCAGTGCAATTGACCGTGTTTCCACGATCTCTGACGGAAAATCCCGTGCGGTTAAAATTACTCTGAACGGCAAAACCTTAACCTTGTCTGCAAACTCTCCGGAAGCAGGCAGTGCGAAGGAAGAAATCGAAGTCAGCAGTGATGCGCCTGACATCGAAATCGGCTTCAACGCGCGTTACTTGCTCGATATTACGTCCCAAGTTGATAACGAAGGCGGATGCCGTTTGTCCTTCTCGGACCCAAGTGCACCAACCATCATTCAGGACACCAGTGACCCAAGCTCATTGTATGTTCTGATGCCGCTGCGCGTGTGATCTTAGGGCATGACCGCAATCACAGAACTCAGACTGCGGAACTTCCGATCTTATACCGAGGCCTGTCTTACCGGACTGGCCTCGTCTTTTGTCGTGTTGACAGGCGACAACGGCGCAGGAAAAACCAATATCCTCGAAGCAATCTCGCTACTCTCACCGGGGAGAGGCTTAAGAACAGCCGATCTCACTGATTTTCAAAACAGAGAAATGCGTGTTTCCTGGGGAATAACCGCGCGAGTTAAAACAGGCTACGGAGAAATCGCAGTTGGGACGGGCAAAGACACGGAAAAAAACCGTAGGACGGTCTCTATTCAAGGTGAAATCGCCAAAAGCCAAAGTGCCTTGTCCGAATATTTTTCTTGCCTCTGGCTAACTCCGCAAATGGACCGCCTGTTCATTGATGCCTCTGGCGCGCGTCGCCGTTTTCTGGATCGTATGGTGTTTTCCTTTGATGCGGGCCACGCGGGGCGGATCACGCGCTTTGAAAATGCTCTGGCGCAACGCTCGAAACTTTTAAAAGAGGGGGGCGCTAATCCTGTGTGGCTAGACTCTCTGGAAAAACAAATGGCGGAAACCGCTGTCGCTGTGGCGGCCGCACGCATTGATTTCATAGACCGATTGCAAAAAGTCTGCAACCGCAGGCCCGCCAAGGATTTTCCCGTCTCCGAACTCGCTCTCAAAGGATTCGTGGAAGAGGGGATAAGAAACGGAAATGCGCTATCCGTAGAGGATGCATATAAAGACTATTTGAAAAGATCGCGCGCCGAAGACGGAGTAAACGGCGGAGCTTCCGCAGGTATTCATCGCACGGATTTTTGCATTACATACCGAGAAAAAAATATGCCGGCACATGAGTGTTCAACGGGCGAGCAAAAAGCACTTCTGATCGGAATAATTCTGGCTCATGCGGATTTGATAAATGCCGAAAAAGGTTCGCCGCCGATTTTGCTTCTTGATGAAGTCGCAGCCCATTTAGACCCGAGCCGAAGAAAGGCTCTTTACGAGCTATTATCGCATATCGGCGGACAAGTCTGGATGACAGGAACAGAGGCTGAAATCTTCCGCGGCATGCCTGAAAATTCATCATTTTTTACAGTCGATTCCGGACATTTTTTACTCCAAAAAGCAGCATAATTTTCGCATAAAAAACGGGGAAAAAACCACTTTTTTAGGTGGCCTTTTCTGCCCGTTCTGATATAACAGTCTTTCCTGTAAATACCGCAGAAAACCAAGAAAAAACCGCGCTATTAAGGCGCCTTTAAGGTAGTGAAAATATGTCAGAAAATGCCCTGAAAAACGAGAACGACAAGAATGAGGCCGCGAATGCTTATGGCGCAGACTCGATTAAGGTTCTAAGAGGTCTCGATGCTGTCCGTAAACGTCCCGGAATGTATATCGGGGATACGGATGACGGCACAGGTTTGCACCACATGGTGTACGAAGTCGTCGATAACGCGATTGACGAATCTTTGGCAGGGCATTGCGACGAAATTCTGGTTCAGATTAATGCGGACGGATCAGTCACAGTCCGCGATAACGGACGTGGTATTCCTGTTGGCATTCACCCTGAAGAGGGCGTATCTGCGGCAGAAGTTATCATGACCAAACTCCACGCAGGGGGTAAGTTTGACCAAAACTCCTATAAAGTTTCTGGCGGACTCCATGGTGTGGGTGTGTCTGTGGTAAACGCACTTTCCGACCATTTGGATTTGCGCATCTGGCGTGAAGGCAAAGAATGGTTCGTGCGCTTTAGAAACGGCGAAGCCGAAGCGCCTCTTCGTGAAGTGAAAGCACATGACGGACGTAACGGAACGGAAGTTACATTCCTGCCGTCCCCGAATACCTTTACCCATACCGATTTTGATTTCGGAACCTTGCAAGATCGGCTGCGCGAACTGGCGTTTCTGAACTCTGGTGTAAATATCCTGCTCCGTGATGAACGCGCGGAAGAGCCTCAAGAAGTGCGCCTCTATTTCGAAGGAGGGATTGAAAGCTTTGTTCAATATCTGAACCGCAACAAAAACGCGATCTTCCAGCCTGCCATTACGGTGAACTATAAAGGCGAGACGATTACAGTCGAAGCCTCGATGGAATGGACAGATTCTTATCACGAAACCATGTTGTGCTTTACCAACAACATCCCGCAACGTGACGGTGGAACGCACTTGGCCGGTTTCCGTGGTGCATTGACACGTCTGATTACCAAATATGCCGAAGAAAACGGCCTGACCAAAAAAGCCAAAGATTTGTCGATATCCGGTGAAGATATGCGTGAAGGTTTGACCTGCGTGCTTTCGGTCAAAGTGCCTGATCCGAAATTCTCCTCTCAGACCAAAGACAAATTGGTGTCTTCTGAGGTGCGCCCAGTTGTGGAACAGGCAATAATGGAAGGCGTCGGTACATGGCTAGAAGAGCATCCGACCGAAGCCAAAAAGATTATCTCAAAAATGATTGATGCAGCTTCTGCTCGTGAAGCTGCCCGTAAAGCGCGTGAGCTTTCCCGTCGTAAAGGCGTGATGGATATCTCTAACTTGCCGGGTAAACTGGCGGATTGTCAGGAACGTGATCCTGCGCAATCAGAAATCTTCATCGTGGAGGGTGATTCCGCGGGTGGGTCTGCAAAGCAAGGCCGTAACCGTCGTAATCAGGCTATTCTCCCGCTGCGTGGCAAGATTTTGAACGTTGAACGCGCGCGTCTTGATAAAATTCTCGGCTCTCAGGAATTGGGAACTCTGATTACCGCTCTTGGGACTGGGATTCATGACGAACTCAACGTCGATAAAATCCGTTACCACAAAATCATCATCATGACTGATGCGGACGTTGACGGGTCTCACATCAGAACATTGCTGCTGACATTCTTCTATCGCTATATGCCTGAAGTTATCTCTCGCGGCTATCTCTATATCGCGCAACCGCCGCTGTATAAAGTGAAACGCGGGAACTCCGGCGAACTGTATTTGAAAGACGACCCTGCACTTGAAAATTATTTGCTCGAAGAAGCAGCGCAAGAAATGATCTTCACCGATTATAAAGGTGTCGCGCGTTCAGGCCGTGATTTCCTTGATCTGGTACAAAAGGCGCGCTCGTTGCGCTCTGCCATCAATAACTTGAATGTCCGTGTCGGCAATGCCTACCTTGTTGAACAGGCCGCAGTGACAGGAGCCTATGACGCGTCCGCTCTGCAAGACGTTGAAAAAGGAACGGCAATTGCCAAGGCGCTTGAAACCCGTCTCAATGAATTTGCTCTCCGCAATGAAAAAGGCTGGGCCGTCGCATTTGATGAAGGTGAAGGATATAAACTGACCCGTACCTTGCGCGGCGTCACGGAAATGATCCGCATAGGGTCTGAGTCCATCAACTCTCCTGATGCCGTTCGTGTTCAAGGCCTTCTGTCTTGGGTCAATGAAAACTTCGGTGGGGCAGGTGATGTGACCGCCAAAGGAAAAGACATCTCCAAAGTCTCGGGCCCGCTCAATTTGTTCAACACCGTTCTGGAATATGCACGCAAAGGCTTGCAAATCCAGCGATACAAGGGTCTTGGTGAGATGAACCCGGAACAACTCTGGGAAACCACTCTCGATCCTGAAGTCCGCTCTTTGTTGCAGGTCAAAATTGATGATGCCGTCGAAGCCAACGATATCTTCTCGACCCTGATGGGCGATATCGTCGAACCACGCCGCGACTTCATCCAACAAAACGCGCTGAAAGCTACGAATATTGATGCATAGTTAAATATGACTTTGAATATAAGTCCAATTAATAAAAACAATGTGCAAGAAGCTTGGGAAATGTTTCTTGCCCTTTGTAAAGAACAAGGATCGGATATTTATATCAAGACGGATGCAGAAGGGTTTGTCGAGGCATTTTGTGGCAAGAATCCAATCCTTAGGGGCTTTGTCGCCGAAGATAATGAAAAAATCGTAGGATCTGTGATCTATTATTTTGGGGCGTCTCCATACAGAGCTGCGCCTACAGTAACGTTTAAAGGACTATATGTAGCACCTTTGCATCGTAAAAAGGGAATTGCCAAAAGGCTGATGCAAGAAGTGCATCGCGTAGCCAAAGAAAAAAACTGTTGCTATGTGGAATGGCAAGTCATGGCCGATAATATTGAGGCACAGAAATATTATTCAAAGTTGGGGTTTGAAATAGAAAAAGATCCTCTGCTAGGTTACGTAGAATACACGGAAGACTTTATTAAGAAGCTAAATGGCTAGATCACAATAGGAAAGATAGTTCATAAACTATAGAGGGTGAAAAAATTATTTTTATTCATCTCAGTCTATCTCTGTGATCTCTGTAGTTGAATAATAAGAAGGTAAAAATGAATGAAATATTTGTTTTGTCATCAGTTGCAGTCATTTTAGGGATTAGTCAGCCAGCACATTCTCAAGACGAGTGTCCTCCGAATGCTGATCCGGTCTATTGTCGCCTAGCCAATGAAACAGGAGGAAAAGTCTATGTCGGCGACCCGCAAGATGCGGTTGATGACATCATGGAAAGAGACTTCAAAGCGGCGAAGAGAGAAAAAGAAAATCCAAAACATGAATATTCTCCCTATTCACGGGATTTAGGCTGCGATACCCAAACCGAAAATCGGACAATAGAAATTTGTAAATCAATCGAGAGTAATCTCGAATGGGGATGGACAGGTCACGCAATGATAGCGCCGGCTTGGCGTATAACCCCGACAACCCTCAGAAATGTATATTGTGAAACAGAAATCAGTGCCCAAGATTTGCCGATCCTAAAATCCATGTGCAACTATCCTGAATTTCTCGATCACAATATTTGCTCAAAGCCTGATAACAGAAGATTGGCGCAGGCATTAGAGGATTTGATAAACTTGATCGCAGCGCAATCAAATACCGATGCAGAGACAATAACAACAATTTACAACCCTCGAGATGAGAATTATATCCTAAAAGACGGTTGTGGAGCGGATTAACAGCAGACGGAATTTTATCGCGCAATCAGAACATGGCTGTAGACATAAACTTCAGGGCTGCTACCACTGATTTTGTAACAGAAATCCATCTTTCCTGAGAAATCAGCGACAGTGTCGCCAACTATTGTTGTCGTTAATGTCAGGTCGCCATCATAATAATCGGCCGTTGGAATATTATCTTCCACGGGAGGTTGATTATTGGGATTATCAAGATTAAAGGATGCATTGATGGCGCGACAAACCGGCATTTTCAAACCAAAAAAAGAAATAGCAAGATCAGCATCAGTGCTCCCCAATGCATCAACTTGAATAACCGTGGGAATGATAGCACCTGCCATAGGATAAGCAGGGGAAAGTGTGTCATTGTCAATCACATAGTTCGAGCTTATGAGACGTGGCTTTACCTTCCCGCCAGCAGGATCAAAAATCTCACATTCTGCTACAGCACAATTGGCGTTCCCGAGATAATGAGCTCCGCCTCCGGCATTAAGAGTCGTCACACTATTCGAAAAACCGATATCAGTCTCGGACGTTCCATTCAAAATCATCTTGTTAACGGCACGATCAATAGAGCGTGCATAGGCAATGATTTCCGATGCGCCGACCTTGGCGGTTTTCTCGCTGATATCACCAGACGATTGTTGCATACTACGGGAAAATGTCAGCCCCAGAATTCCGAACAAAATGACCCCGACAAACACATAGATAATAGCACTCCCAGCTTGAGAGGGGGTAGGCCGTGTTTTTTTATCAGGATATGGAGGCATTGTAACTCCTACTCGGCGCTCTCGGAAGAACGGAAAATGGATTCTCTGGCCTTGCGGGCCGCATCTTCCAAAACATGTTTGGTATCTTCATCAAGATCGACTTCGGCTTCGGCCTTTTCAACAAAATCCATCCAAGAAGTTCCGGTCGGTATTTCATCAGGATCATTCGGCGCATCATCTTGCAAGTCCTCAGAATCGCTTGAGAAGTGCCCCATAGGATTACCGCCGCTGCTTTGGCTGGAAGATGCTGCTGTAGTGGCAGGTTTTTGAGGCTGCTCTATAACCTCGTCGAGATTATGAGAGAGGCTATAAACAGAAACCAGACCAAAAGTTCCATTGTCAATAAGAGGAGCATCAACATTATTAGCCAAATCAAGAGCATTACACAGAGCAGCAATCTCTGTAGAGGTTGGAATGTTAACATCGGCCTTGGCTGCGCTCCAACCTTTCTTGACCATCTTATCTCTAAGCTTGGTAACAGAAGACATATGCTTCATCACAGTCTCGTCAACAGGAGGAAGAGCAATATAGCGAGTAACGCGCATTGCTTTGGCGTGACCAGGATCAGAGAAGAAGAACTTCACATCAACAACGGCTTCGCCGAAAGCAATAACAGCCTGCCCTTCTTTGAAGGCGCGAATGGAATCGTAGTTGGCCCGTCCACGGGTTTGAACGCTAGCCTGCATGTTATCCGAATATGAGTGGGATAGGCTTCCTGCCTCGGTCGCAAATCCGGACACCTCAGTCACGAAAGATGAACCAACTGTCTTTTCAAAAAATTCTTTGGTTTGAGTAGGGTCTTCCAACTTACCGAAGATTTTAATGTTACAGTTCGCAGCAATCGAACGAGCTTCTTCTTTAACGCGTTTTTCCAAAGCAGGCAAATCCTGCGCAGAGAACACCATAGAAAAACCAAGGGAACGAGCCTGTGCTGCCATAACGGCCATCCCTTGCGCGGCATAGTACCCGACCTCATCAAAGATCGTCATGAAAGGGGTCGCAGAGTTTGTCGGCTTGTTCTCGATAACAGTCGCACTATCACCCTCGACGGTTGCTCCCAAAGATGCACCCATCATTCCTTTGATAGTAGCAGAAACGATTTTACCAAGGTTAGCGGCTTCATCTGCAGACTTTTCCAAAGCAGGGATCAGAACAATCAGAATACGACGGTTCAAAACAACGTCTAGCATATCAACGTCAGCAGCTTGAGAGTCAAAGATATATCCGTAATCGTCAGCCAAAGATTGGAGTGAACGGGTAAACTGCATCGACAGATAACCGTGCTGAGTCTTAGCAGTCGTCGTATCGATCATGGGCTGGTCTGGTCCCATAGGTTTGTCACGGCCTTCATCGTCAAAGGCAGCATCAACATAACCCGGCAAAGTTTCAAGATAACCTTTCAGTCCCAGGCGCAAGTGATCTGGAATGCTTTCATCACGAGAAAGCTTGATGATACTTCCCAAAGTCAAGTTTTGACGGATGGTTCCAACACTCATAGGGATATCAAGATGATCTCTGCGCCATGTGAGAACAGGAAGCAACGAGCCGATCAAGGAAACAGCACGCTCTTTCCACATCGCGTTATCCCCTTCCGCATCAGGCATCAGGGAGACGAGCATTTGTGTCAGGTAAGAAGCAGAACCGCTTGAGAACGGGTTCATAGTGTTGGACGGAGCTTTGCGGTCAGAGTTTCCGGTCATGTAGTTAAGCACCAGCAAATCATCATCACGACCAAAACGACGGACGAGAGAAGATAAGGCGGACCAAAGGTCAGTATCGGCCTTACCATCAATGTAAACAAAGCCAGAGCCCCAAGACAAAGCATTGGTGGCCATACCGCGAAGCCCAACAGTTTTACCCGAACCGGTAGTTCCAAGGTAAAGGACGTGGGTACGGGCATCAGAGTTACTAAACCAGACTTCTTCACGATTAGGGTCGGTATTTCCCAAATACAAAATACCTTCTGCTTCTCCGCTACGGGTGTTTTTATCTTTGAATTTAGCACCCAAAGGAAGTTTGAAGGGAAGGCTTTTGTCCCGGCCGGTTAACCACCAGAAATACAGCAGTCCGCCGACAACCATAGCGTCGGCCCACTCCATAAAAGAAGGCTGAAAATGGAAGATTAACGCCATCATGAAGAAAATCACGAAGGAATGGGAAGGCTGTTCCAGCCAGTCTGCAATACGAACTCCTAAAGGTCGGGCGTCCCTCAGGAGGGACTTATGCGAGACTTCATATTTTGTATCGAGTGCCATATTGCTCTATCTCCCTTCCAGAAAATCTTCTGCAGATATCGGCTGGTTTTCCGATGACATGCTGGAAGAAGATGAAGCTGAGGATGATCCCATTCCGGAATACATTCCAATCATGGACGTGGATAAAAAGAAGAGAATAACCAGCAATATAATAGCTGATGAGACATATCCGAGTGGTTTAAAGATATAGGTGCTAAGTTTGTTATCATTGTAATGCGATGAACGAATAGCAGGCACAGTATAATCATAGGGGCGTTGGTGAGGAGTGCCAGTCTGCGCCAGAGCTCGGATTTGACCTTGAGCATTTTCCATGGCTTCTGAAACAGTCATAAGGGCACGAACGGCATCTTCTTTTTTTGAATAGCTTGCAATGTCTAAGACATCAGCACGCGGAGTTTTTAAAACAAGTTTATAAGAGGAATTGTTTTGATCTGCAGGGCGCACCTCCATAGCAGAGGATTTTGCCTGCCCGACTTCCATTTGCCAGACAACGGGTGAGTCTGCATCGGGCAAAGATAAAATCAAAATACCATCGACAACTTTTGCATGAGGGATAAATTTTTCAGCCATAATTGATCCTTATAAACCTTAACTTCCTCTAACTTTTTTGATCGCACGTTTTTTAGAGTTACTGTAATCGAGCGGGGGAATTGGGCGAGCATTATCCGACGCCATATATTCCGTGATGGATTTAACAGCATCTTCCATTTTGGGACGGGGAATTGGGCGTTGAGCCATCTTTTCTGCCTTGTAATGACAAAGAGCGCCTAGAGCCTCAAGGTGATAGGCTTGACGTCCCAGATTATTCAATGGATACCACAAAACGCGGTCATAAGCGCGAAGCCATAGGAATTGGGACGGGGCCAAAACGCCGCCTTCTTCACGAGCAGTTAGCAGGGCGCGAACCAAAGCTGTGTTCTCATAAGCATGCTGATTACACTTTGACAAAACTTTTCCGGACAGGTCTCTGTTTTTGAGGATTTTGCGTGCTTCACGCAAAAGGGACGATGGAACTTTCAGTCCTCTGCCGAAAGACCAGCTTTGAGCAAGAGCACCGAGCATTTCATCAGACTCGCGTCTTTTGCGAATAGCCTTAAGGCAAAACGCAGCGAGTAAAACTTGACGATAAGGAGAAAGGTGGTTTGGACCTCTCCACGGGGCCCCCAACTGGCGAGTAAATGCGCGCGTAGCGGCGGCCGTATCAACTTTACCATCGGGAGCGGGAATATCGTTGTAAGCTAACCATTCTTCAGGTCCAAGAGCTTCGGCAAAAGGCGGAAGTTCAGCAGGGACAGGAGACCCTGGGGGGCGGGGCGGTTGATTGGCGGGATTAAAACTATCAAACGGAGAAATAATCGGAAAATTTTTGGACTGTCTTGAGATTAAAAAATCAAGGGACAGGGTTCTGCGATAATGTGTTTTTGGCCCTTTCATCAAAGCCCAAAACGCCAGAAACATCAGAATAGCCGAGAATACGTATTTCATGGGATTAAGAGCAGCAAAAGCAATATTATCCATGACAACCGTATTCAATTGCGACTTATCAAGCTCACTGGCAACATCACGAATAGGCCCCAACAAGCCGATTTTTTCTTCTCCATTGTAAACGGGATGATCATCTCCCAAGATGAAGCTGGAGACATGCATTTCACCCACGCGAATCCATCGGATAGCATTGCGAATATTGTCCGCTTGGAAATACCAAAGCAGGATCAAGAGTAGAAAAATCACGACGGCAAGAATCGCCCAACCAATCGCGTTGTTATAACCACTATTTGCGTTTTCAGACACGAACCACCGCCCGATGAACTATGAAAAATTAGGAAATTATGCCACCATAGGCATTCTATGCTGAAATACTTAACAAATTTATCTTTAAAAAGCCAGTCCAGACTATCATTTACCCAATGATTATGAATATTAATTGGGCTTTTTGACAGAAATTGCACGAAATACTTTTCAAATGGAAAAAAATATGTATGATGCCCAAACTTTCAATTAAGTGCTGGCTTAGCACAGTGCCCCGTTTGCGAAGGCAAACATATATAGAGTTTGCGAAAGCAAACAAAGAAAAAGGGAACTGAGAAAAGTTTGGCAGTATTTTTGGCAGTATTTATAGTGGTGTGCCGGCTTAGCACAGTGGTAGTGCAGCGGTTTTGTAATCATAGGGTCGGCCATACGGGAGACGGGTTTTGTAAAATGTCCCATGAGCTTAAAAAAGGGATAAAAAAGGCGGGAAAGCCAATAAATGCCGGCATAGCACAGTGGTAGTGCA
>JAGRKB010000065.1 GCA_020442425.1 Alphaproteobacteria bacterium
TCTTGAACCCCATTCAAGTGCGCTACCGGGCTGCGCCACGCTCCGACGAGCTGAGATTCCTACTGTATCACTAAAAATAAATCAACTATTTTGTTGTTGTAGAGGCAACAGGATCATATGGTTTACTAACGTAAGAAAAAATTGATCTTCCTCCATACTTGTCCAGAAGCTTATCCATTGTGCCATTGTATTGAATGGTTTTGATTGAATGATCTGCCAATGCTTTAAGTCTAAAATCTCCACTGGGAAGCCATAACGCCGCAGGCATGACCATTAGGGGATCGTTGGAGAGCAGTTTCACTTCACCCGGATGAATTTTCTCAAAATCCTTGTATAAAGACATTTCTACAAAGGCCACATCTGCCTTTTTCGTCATGACATCTTGCAATTGCATCATCGGATCACTCAATGCCATTTGTTCTGTTACTTTTGCCTTGGGGAAGTATTTGGACAGCATCGTCTGAATTGCGGCCCCTTCCTGAATAGAAATCGTTACATCTTCAGAATTGACTTTTTCATACGATCCTTGGAATTTTGTATTTTCAGGACGAATAAATGCAAAATATCCGTCATAGTATAAAGGGACTGTTGGCTCTGCTACTTTTACACGCGGCGGCGTGATCCAAAATGGAATGCAGGCCATATCGAACCGCTTTGACTCCATGGCCTCAAACGCCGTCGTCATCGACACTTCTTCAGTCCACTCAATTTTGTAACCGAGTTCCTTGCCGATTTCCTCCATCGTCTCTACGGTTAATCCACCAAGCGTCCCTGTATTAATGTCCTTGGTAATAAATGGAGCGTATATTAGATACCCGCAGCGTATAACTCCGCTTGTCTTAACGCGTTCATAGGCCGTTTTTGAGACATTATCATCAGCCAGACAGGCAAAAGGGAATACAGCGGTTAAGATGATAGCAGCATAAAGGGTAGCAAGATTTGCTTTTATAAAGGCCATTTCTTTATTCCTTTGGTATAAATCTACGCTGCTTCAGTTTCATCATTCAGAAGTTGACGAACTTGCTCGCGCATTTCGACCAAATCTTCCAGCACGGATTGTAACACCTCCTTTTGAGAGGAATCCATTTCCTGTTGACTTGATGTCGCGGCTACTTTTTGAGTTTGTACCGGCGCTTGGATGTGTGGCAGATTAGAACCGTGAGCTAGGGTTTTTTGCTCAGCCAATTGTTCTGGTGCAGATTGCTTTTGCTCAGCCAGAATTTGAGATTTGGTTGTGCCTTTCAAAAGCTTTTGAACGCCTTTGATTGTATATCCTTCAACGTACAACAAGGAGTGAATTTTTTTAATCATTGCCACGTCTTCAGGGCGGTAGTAACGACGGCCGCCACCTCTCTTCATTGGCTTGATTTGCGAAAACTTAGTTTCCCAAAAGCGAAGAACGTGTTGCTGAACTCCTAGATCGTCAGCAACTTCACTGATTGTACGAAACGCGGTTTCCGATTTATTCTCACTCATTGTCTGTCTCTGTCGTTGTTTCCACGCCATTCATACGATCTTTTAGCACGTGTGAGGCTTTGAACACCAGAACACGGCGTGGGGTAATTGGAACTTCGACACCCGTTTTTGGGTTTCGTCCGATACGTTCACCTTTTTGGCGCAAACTAAAGCTACCGAAAGATGAAATCTTTACTGTCTCTCCACGAATTAAAGCGTCAGTAATTTCACCAAGAACCTGCTCTACAAGCGAGCTGGACTCATTACGAGAGAGCCCCAGTTCTCGATAAATATCTTCCGCTAAATCCGCGCGAGTAATAGTGCGATTACTCATCCCTATCCCATCATTTCTGTTTCACGAGAGATTTTAGACTAGACATTTTTATTTGCCACGTCAATCACTTCCAGTATCGAGAATCCACAAAAAACCGATTCATTTCAATGAATTATAGAAGATAGATGAGCCAAGCCGTGCGTTATGAAAATAAATTAGAACCGAACCAAGGCGGCTCCCCAAGTCAACCCTCCGCCAAGAGCTTCCAGAAGAAGAAGCTGTCCTTTTTTAATGGCTCCTGATTGAACTGCAGTATCCAAAGCAAGTGGAATAGATGCTGCCGATGTGTTTCCATGTTTATGGACTGTGACGACAACACGATCCATGCTCATATTTAATTTTTCTGCCGTACCAGAAATAATTCGCAAGTTCGCCTGATGAGGAACTAGCCAATCAATTTGATCCGGTGTGATCTTATTTTTTTCGAGGACTTCCTGAACAATGTCGGCCATCAAACCCACAGCATTTTTAAAAACTTCCTTACCGTGCATGACGATATGACCGGCATCCCCTGTCGTCGATACGCCTCCGCTTGTATAAAGTAAGTCATTCAATTTCCCGTCAGCATAAAGATGCGTTGAGAGAATACCGTCTTGAGACTCTGATTTTTCAAGTATCACCGCCCCAGCCCCGTCACCGAAGAGGACGCAGGTCGTACGATCTTCCCAATTCAATAGGGATGACATTTTTTCTGCACCAATCACCAGTACGCGCTCCATGGCTCCTGAACGGATCATTGAATCCGCTACGGAGAGTGCATAGATAAATCCAGAGCATACAGCTTGCACATCAAAGGCAGGCCCCGGGTTGAGGCCTAGCGCCGCCTGCACCTTTACAGCGACAGAGGGAAACGATTGATCCGGAGTTGTTGTTGCTACGATAACGCCGTTAATTTCAGACGGGTTTAACCCTGAGCTTTCTAATGCTTTTTGTGCGGCCTTGATGGCAAGAACTGATGTTCCTTCGCCTTCTGCAGCTATATGACGTTCTTTAATTCCTGTACGTTGAACAATCCATTCATCTGTGGTGTCCACCATTGATTCCAAATCTTTATTGGTCAAAACACGATCAGGCAAATACGATCCCGTGCACCGTATGACGGAGGATATACTCATCAGGATACTTTCTCTTGTAACTTGGATTCTTCATCCCCACTTGTGGATTGGGAAAGATTTTCATAGAGACCAAGATCTTTTTCTTGTGACATTACTTCTGCAATTTCAGCGGCCACTCGCACATTAAAATTCTTTGCTGCAATCTCATAGGCATAATTAATTGCATTGGCAAAACCGACATGATCCATTCCGCCGTGGCTTTTTACGCAAACGCCATCAACGCCAAGAAACATTCCTCCATTATAGAGGCGCGGATCCGTTTCTTTCTTGAGGTTTTTCAAAGCACCTTGAGCCAAGAAAGCGCCTAACATTGCCAATGGAGATTTCTTTAAAGATCTCTTTAGCATTCCAGAGATCAGCTTGCTGACACCTTCTGCTGTTTTCAATGCAACATTTCCTGTGAATCCATCTGTCACGACAACATCCACTTTTCCCATCGGAATGTCATTGCCTTCAATAAAGCCCGCATATTTTCCAGGGAATTTGATCTGATTTAAAATTTGAGCGGCGATTTTAATTTCGTCATGCCCTTTCATGTCTTCAGAACCGATATTCAAAAGACCAACGGTCGGTTGAGCATGTCCCCGAACGACCCGGGCATAGACTGAGCCAAGAATTGCGAATTGTACCAACATCTCGGAATCACATTCCAGATTGGCCCCCAAATCCAGCATTACGGTCTCCCCCTCCATAGTTGGAAGAAGGCTGGCGATTGCAGGACGCTCAATTCCTGGTAAACACTTCAGAACCAGCTTTGCCATGACCATCAAGGCACCAGTGTTGCCACCAGAAACTACACAATCGGCTTGCTTTTCTGCGACTGCATTGATGGCCAGTCTCATACTGGATTTTTTTCCATTGCGCAAAGCCGCTCCCGGTTTTTCATCCGAAGAGACATAGCTGTCCGTATGAATAAGTCGGGATGACGCTGCCAATTCCGGATACCGATCCAGTATTGGCTTAATACGGGATTCGTCTCCAAATATCATAAACTTTAAGGAGGGTGTTTTTGAAAGAGCTAATGCGGCACCGGGAATTACTGCATCCGGCCCCATGTCTCCGCCCATCGCATCTAATGCTATTGTCAGGTGACCCGACATTTGTGTCCTTTTGTAAAAATGATCTAGAATAGCGCTGAAGGATATGGGATAACAGCACAGGCCCCATTATCTCAATAGGGCCTGAGGATACAAGAGGAAAAATTATTGTGTGTCGATAACTTGACGACCGCGGTACATTCCGGTCTTCAGGTCAACGTGGTGGCGACGAACCGGCTCTCCGGTTGTTTTGTCTTCAACCCAGTTGGTTGCATCCAATGCATGGTGAGCGCGACGCATGTTACGAACAGATTTCGAGGTTTTCTTCTTAGGTACTGCCATAATAATTCTTCCGGTTAATTTTTATATCTACAAAAAATTCTTGTTTATCGGGTCAAGTTGGCTCTTTTAACCAAAAACTTCACCCTATGCAAGGAAAAAGAATGAGATTTATAGTCTATAACTATTCGATCCTCTTTTGTCTTACACGCCTATCTTTAAAGCTAAAATGAAGCCAAATCACTGAAATTTTGTAATAATTAGTCTTTTGGACGCCAATCTTTCAAGGCCGCAAATGGGTTTAGCTTGAGTGTTCCAGCCGCGCCACCCCCCGTGTTATGACTATCCTCAAGATAAGTTCCTGATGTTTCTGATGCTTTTTCAGACCGAACATAAGGGTTTATGGCTAAAGATAGGTATTGGCACACCAAGTCTGCCAAATCGACCTGACCGTTGATCATCGGCTCAGGATCATCTGATTCTTCCATAATTTGCTTTTCTTTCATACCTACCTGCGCCTGCATTTCATGCTGGGCGCGTGTGAAGGACGCCGCTTTTGAATAATCGGCATACCAAGCAAAGAATTCATCCTCTATATGAGAACCAACTTCTTCCAGAGAAATCGAGCATTCCTGCCGAACATCCGCGCATAAAGAACCTTCAATTTTCAACATATAGCCTGATTTTTTAGGGATAAGATGAAGCTTTGCTTCCAGAAAATCTATCGCTTTAATATCAAGGCGTTCTGCCAGATTGGCACGCTCTTCCTCTGTTGCTTCTAATACGACCCACTGACCACCCTCAGGAACATGCTCTGCCCTGACCCAATGATCCCAATCGAGGCTATGCTGCTTGCTGGTATCCATGCTCTGTCTCACCTTGCTGAAGATTAGGTAGTGGTTCTATCGCGTTTTTATCTTCTATTTCAAGCTTTAACGTATCCAAAAGAGGGTATGACACAGCTCCCATATAAAAATCCGAAAGCCCCTGCTCGTCTAAAGCTCTTATGCAATCCATTGTATAGTCTGCCATTGCCTCGAGTTGGGAGTTGTGAGGCTCAAGAACCTTGCCGTACACATTGCGAATGAGGGCATGTTTTATCTCGCTTTTTCCTGACTTGGCGGCCTCATCATAGGCAAATGTGCGCCCTTTAAAAGATGTCATCATTTTCTTTACGCGTCTTGGAACCCCTAAATCCCCGACACCCATTTCGCGAAGAGACCATTCCAAATCACGAAACATGACATCAAAGAAGGTTTGGGCCATCTCTCGCCCATATTTCCCCATGTCAGGCCTTGATAGACGATTGACCAAAAGTCCTGCATGAAGGGCAAGCACTTCAAAACGCCCCTCTAAAGTGTCGGGAATTTTGTAAGCACCATAAAAATCAGGGTTGCGGGAGTGATCCATGACCGCTGCGTATAATTGGCGGGCAGCTCTTTGACGATTGCGCCCTTGGCGCGTTATAAATCCAAGCATTTCTCTTCTCCCCTGCTGGCTGTGTGCAGCTAAATTATTCGGTTTTTGGTGTGCGTGACTATACCAATTCTAAACAAAAAGAGGAAGAATTTTCTAATTTGCGGCGCAATATCTGAATTTAGATAGAGTGAAGATACTTGATGGTAAATAATGGTTTAGCATGTGTTTTTTGTGATGACATAACATTTTGCTAGTGTTACGTAAGAGAAATAGAAAAAAACTCACAAAGAATTTATATACGGGGACACTATTATGTTAGCTAGATTTTTTCCGAACGCACCAATTGGCCAGCGCGACCATATTTTAGACATTTATTTGAAAGGCTGCATTATCTCCGCTTCTATGGAAGCAATTGTGGATCAGCTCTTATCCACTATCGGCGAGCAGTACATTGTTTCTGTTCGAACTATGACGGCTTCGCTTGATAGGCTAAATTTACTGATAGAAGATTTTGAAAAATCATTAGATCAAATTGATTTTGACAAGCTGAAGGCAGAGTTCCCTGAGCATGAACTTCCTATAGATAAAATGAAACTTTGTTTTTATCACTTTGTTGAAGGGTTTGAAAAATTCAAAGAATCATTCCAATTAGCATATTACGATCTTTTGGAGTGTTGCCCTACTCAAAATATCCCCTGTCTGGATGACGACAAAAATGAATATTTACAAAAAATACATTTTGCAGAGAATTTGTTAAAAGATGGTCTGGTATCTAAAGAAGATGCAGAAAAATCAGAGGCTATTAGCGCGATACTTGCCACTCTCAATACATTATTGGATCAATGCCATGTGATAGAAGCATTTCTTGCAGATAGTTTCGCAGAACTCATAGAACTTATTCCAGGATGTGAGTCTCTCTTTTCATCTAATAATGATGATGTAAGACAAAAATATATGGCTAGGCTAATCCGACAGATAGAAGAAATAACCAATGTTCCTAAAAGAGATTTATCCTATACTAATATTCAAGGAATTCTGCCCAAAGCTGCCCCTTGCCAACCCACTTAGTTCGCATTATTAATTCATATATGATGAATCATCGATATTTGCCCCTTTATATTCTGTGCCTGCTGATCTTCTCGGCAGGCTTTTTGAGCGCATGCACCCCACAACTTGCTACACGCGGCAACCTTCTCGAAGAATACCAAATGAAAGAAGTCCTGCCCGGACTTGATACGCGGGACGATGTTATTCGAAAAATCGGATCGCCGACAACCGTTGCTCCTTTTGATGACAATACGTGGTATTATATCGGGCGGCGTACGGAGAAAAACGGCATTCTTGATCCGAAGGTGACTGAAGAAAAAATTGTTGTTGTCACTTTTAACGCAGAAGACGGGTTCGTTGAAAATATTCTTGAACGACAGGACGGACGCGAGGATGTGCCAATCGTTCAACGCACGACGCCCACGACAGGTAATGACTATACCTTTATCCAGCAAATGCTCGGTAATATCGGGAAGTTCAATAAATCTCCGGAATCGGCCGCTGCTACAGCCGGCGGAATGCCTTGATTTATCACTGATTACTATTTCTTCTATTTCTCAAAGACACCGACAAGCTCGGTATGGGTTGACCATGTAAACTGATCGACCATTTGTATGGTCTTGAGCTTGTAGCCTCCCGCCAATAAAATTTTAGCGTCGCGAGCAAAAGTCGACGGGTTACAAGACACTCCAATAACTACAGGAAGATTAGATTTTGCGAGCATTTGCGCTTGTTCTTTTGCTCCGGCTCTTGGGGGATCAAACACGGCAGCTTTATAATCACGAAGCTCTCGACCGACGATAGGTTCTTTAAACAGGTCGCGAACCTCGGCAGAAAAACGGGCATGCCCTTTTGCTGCTTCTACCAAGCTATTGGCCATAGCCCAGTCGCCTTCAGCAGCATGAACTGTGTATTTATTCAATAGATGCCCCGCAAAAGTTCCGCAGCCTGAGAAAAGATCAGCCACTTTATCTTTCTTACCTAATTTATGACGCGACAGCCCTTGAAGGACGGCATCAATCAATGCAGCTTCCCCTGCTGCTGAAGGCTGCAGGAATGCTGCCGCCGGTAAATCAACAGTAATTGCTCCGTTGGTTTTTTTGATTGGTGTTAGAGATACTTGCGTTTCACATTTCGAGAAAGCATCTTTTCTAAAGCTGATGCGAGCCAATCCGCATTGCTCTGCCATTGCGGCAATTGATCCGGTTTGGCGCGCGCCTGTTTCATCAAGCCCCGTTATCACACAGTCGAACAAGCCTCCGTCCGCTTCTTGAACCAATAATTCTATCGCGTGATTTTTATGTGCTATGTTTTTCAAAGCCTGAGGAAGTTTTTCTACAATAGACTGTAATTGAGGTGTTAGCAGCAGGCAGTTCTTTATCGGTGCCAAATCATGGGAGTGATATTTATTATAACCGATAAAAACTTCATTTTCGTGGCGTAGAGCGTTGAGGGTTACGCGGCGGCGTCCGCCTTCCGAAATAAATACAGGCTCCAGCCACTCTTCTATTTCCAGCTCATTTTCTGCCAATAGAGTTTTTAGCCTATCAGCTTTCCAAGTTTTGTAATGCTCATCTGAAATGTGTTGCAACTGGCATGAGCCACATTCTTCAAAATGCGGGCATGTGGAACAAACCAACTGTTCGGAACTAAATTCTTCTGTATATAAACGTGTCATGCCCATTCATATACCTGCCCCCACCTCCAAAAACCACTATAAAAACAAACACCACAAAATGTTTGACATAATAAAAATACTATGTTATCAGCTAGCCATATTATTAAAAAAGAGGAGTCATCAATGTTAGCAGCAACTTTTACAGATGTAGCAACTTTTGCAAATGAAGCAGACGTTCGTGCTCAACTTGGCATGTTAGAAGTTGGAGAAAATCTAAAATTAGGCCGTGCACATCTTGGTCAACAGGAACATCTTCATGATACTCAAGTAAGCGTTACCAGACATTCTAACTTAGGTTTTACAATTACACTTACCGGTATCGAAGCGTCGCCTAAACTTGGTTTAAACCGCTTAAGACAAAGCTTCGCTGTTTCGTTTCAAAAGGCGGGTGAGAATTTAGTTGCTATAGGTGGAATTGAAACTGCAGAGAAAATGGAATACGATCCCTATAAAGGAAAAGCAATCCCTACTGGCAATATAGAAACAACAAGTGCAATGACGCCAGGCGAGACTAAAAATACGTTAGCACGCATGCGCTTTATAATTTCGAATGCAAGAAGTTTAGGATAAGAGTTCACACAAGATGAAAAAATCCCCGCATTAGTTTTGTTTTGCGGGGATTTTAATTATCTTATCCAATTAGGAATTAGTGCATGGTCTGCGCCACAACAGCTACCAGAATAATTGCCACAATGTTGGCAATCTTAATTAGCGGGTTCACGGCAGGGCCAGATGTATCCTTGTATGGGTCCCCGACTGTATCCCCTGTGACGGCTGCCTTATGGGCTTCGGAGCCTTTGCCGCCATGATGGCCTTCTTCGATGTATTTTTTGGCGTTATCCCATGCCCCTCCTCCGGAGGTCATGGAAATTGCCACGAAGAGTCCTGTAACAATCGTACCCATTAGCAAAGCACCCAGAGCCTGAAATGCCGATGCCAAGTCAGCTACTTTATAAACGACCATAAAGAGGATGATTGGCGCGCCAACCGGCAATAAGGATGGAACAACCATTTCACGGATAGCGGCCTTGGTCAGGAGGTCGACTGCTGTACCATATTCCGGTTTGGCTTTGCCTTCCATGATCCCGGGGATATCCCGAAACTGGCGACGAACTTCCATGACAACGGAACTGGCTGCACGACCGACTGCTGTCATAGACATTGCTCCGAACAAATATGGTAGCAATCCACCAATAAACAGTCCTATTACAACAAACGGATCTTGTAGAGAGAACGTTAGTCCTGATAAGTCAGGCATATAGTGCTTGATCTCTTCTGTGAAGGCCGCGAACAGAACCAGTGACGCAAGACCGGCAGAACCGATTGCGTATCCTTTGGTTACTGCTTTTGTAGTGTTACCTACGGCGTCCAGCTCATCAGTTGTTACACGAACATTTTCAGGCAGGTTGGACATTTCTGCGATACCACCCGCATTGTCTGTTACTGGGCCGAACGCATCTAAAGCCACAACCATTCCAGCCATAGACAGCATTGTGGTTGCCGCAATTGCAATTCCGTATAGTCCTGCAAATGCAAAGGCCAGATAAATACCAACACAAATCACCAGAACCGGCAAGGCTGTTGCCTCAAGAGAGACAGCCAAACCTTGGATGATGTTTGTTCCGTGACCTGTCTCAGAAGATTTTGCAATCTCTTTTACAGGACGGAAGTCTGTTGATGTGTAGTATTCGGTGATCCAGACAATTAATGCGGTTACGCCTAAGCCTACTCCACCACAGATCATCAAATCCATTCCTGTGACAAGTTCTCCGTTACTTAATGTCAGACCTTCATCCACCCCGATTTGTTTGGCGACAAAAGCCAACAACAATAGAGCGGAGAAGACTGCCGATGCTATAAAGCCCCGATACAACGCTCCCATCACTGTTGATGTTGATTTTGTGAAGCGAACAAAGAATGTTCCTGCGACGGATCCTACGATGCACAATGCTCCGATTAATAGAGGCAACATCATTCCCAGTAGGACTGAGCCTTGGTCAAAGACGCTGGCTGCGATCAGCATCGCGGCCACAATGGTCACTGCGTGTGTTTCAAACAAGTCTGCTGCCATCCCTGCGCAGTCTCCGACATTATCACCAACATTATCAGCGATAACGGCAGGGTTGCGAGGATCATCTTCCGGAATTCCCGCTTCGACTTTTCCGACTAAGTCGGCCCCTACGTCAGCACCTTTTGTAAAGATACCTCCGCCCAAGCGCGCAAAAATTGAGATTAGCGATGCTCCAAACCCAAGGCCAACCAGCCCTTCCAGAACTTCGCGAATTGGGAGAGATTTCCATTCCATTAAGCCGTAAGTATATCCTGCGACACCCATTAGACCCAAGCCAACCACTAACATTCCTGTGATTGCCCCCGCCTTGAACGACACGTCCAATGCTTGCTCGCGGCCTTCGGTTGCGGCTTGTGCCACACGAACATTTGCGCGGACAGAGACGTTCATGCCGATGAAGCCTGCAGCCCCTGATAAAATTGCTCCGACAAGAAAGCCAACAGCAACATGCGTTCCCAAAAGCACCCAAAGCACCAAAGCTACGAATACCCCGACCATACCGATGGTTCTATATTGACGCGCAAGGTAGGCTGATGCGCCCTCTTGAATGGCTGCTGCAATTTCTTGCATCCTGTCGTTTCCTGGTGATTTGGCCATGACGCGGCGGTAGCTAACCTGCCCATATATCAGTGCCAAAACTACACAAGAAGCGATCAATAGATAGACTTGAGACATGATGTGCTCCCCTTATAGGTTTTAGAAAGAATTTACCCCTGACCTCTCCAAAATTGCTGCGATGCAGAAATTTACTGAAAAATCAACGTGTTAGAGTACGCCTGACTCGGGCAATGTGCAAGGGGCAGCCTATTGTTTTTCTTTAATGATTTTTGAAACTCTTGCCTGAGAAAAAAGAAACCCCGCCGAAGCGGGATGAGTTTAGGGCTCACACTAAAACTTGAATTGTTGCTATGTCCTCAGGCATTTCTTTGTTGTATATTTTGTAAGAGTACCTGTCTGACTTTATCTTCACCGATCACTTTTACAGTGATTTGATTCAGGCGTTTTTTGATTATTTCCACATTAACAACTCCACCTGCGTCCATCGCACCTTTGCGACCTAAAACACCGTACATATCTTGAATGTACGCATCTTTGAGGCGTGGGAAGAATTTTTCGATTTCTTTGGCTGTTTCCGCATCAACGGCCTCTAATGTAATGGAGATATTGATGACTTGTACGATGCCTTTTTCGTTTACTACCGGTAGGACCAAGGGATCCATCTTGACGAAAGCCACTTTGGCATCTGCTTCTGCTTTTTCTTTATCCGATAGCTCTTTCTTCGCTTGTGCATCCAGATCCCCCGGAGTGACAGACGCTTGAGCCTGATTTCCGAAGAACCAATAGGCTCCGCCCCCAATTCCACCGAGGAGAAGCAATGCCACAAGTATAAGAATACCTTTTTTCATTTTGCCCTTATCCCTTATTATTTTTCTTCATCTATAAGGATATCAGGCAAAAATTAACGACGCGTAATAATTAGGTAAAATTTGATGATTTTAACTATCATTTAATATCAATGACTTAGCTGGCATTCACTAGGAAAGACCTCTAAATACTCCCCAAATGCAGTGCGGAAATACTTAACAATGCTCTGCAGTGCGAGAAATCAGTAATTCTGAAAGAGGTTTCCTTACAGAGCGTACTTTTGTTTCATCTTGAGCTGTTTTCGGGAAGCCTACTCTGCCTAGAAAGAGGATTTGGTCTACTGGCTTTTTATAAAACTGCATAACCTTCTCTGCAAGAGTGACGGAGAGTTTTTTCATTTTCTGATCGGATGTAAAATCTATATTTTTAGCTCCATAAAAACCAAAAATTAGTGGGGCTATTTCAGGCTGCATCACCATATCGTATTTAGTAAGTGTCAGCCAAAATCTCTGCAAACTCCGTCCAAATTCGATATATTCTTCTATAGTGTGTGCATTCTTTTGTGGATGCTTCCATGATACAGCAAAATGAGATGAGCAAGCCACACCTGGCAGAAAATCAAGCTCTAACTTTGGCATTAAAGTTCCCATGAGATACTTATTAAAGAATTTCATTCGTGATGGACTCTTAATGACCCAGCGCATAAGTAGGCGCGTCATACCAGAAAGTCCCGTTGCTGCTACCGGTATTCCTGTTGCACTGCGTTTATGTTTCCAATCCATCATTTCGTTATGAATTTTGTATGTTTCCGGAATTGTTAAACGAATTTCTGTGGCGCACATATATACAGATATAATACCCAGCTTATCATGAAGTCCTGAATACCAGCTTATCTCCATTTCAGCGGGAAGAATACTTTCCAACTCATGCCTTACGTTTTGAGGTAGCGGTGTGTTTTTATAAGCGTCTCTTTGAACGGATCTTTTTCTAATACAATCTACTAAGGCATCCGATGCACCATTGTCTCCAGCAGCAAAGGAAATATCAATTTTTACTTGATTAGATTCTGCCGGATAAATTCGGTCTATGTTGATTTTTTTGCCAAATATAGAACTGGCAATAGAAATATTTTCTATTAGGGCTCCAGCAGCGATGAAGGCTGGCTGCCCATTGTTATACTCATATACATTTTCAGGATCTAAACTAAGATGTACACAGATATGGGACTGATCAATAATTTCAAACTGCCAAGGTTGGCAATTATCTCCACTGGGAGCCCAGCGTGCTAAATCCAATATTTGGTATATTTCATCAGAAACTGGGGCAGATTCCATAATTACTCCATTTTTTAGCTTCGAGACGAAGCCAGAAAAAGAAGAAGCAGGACGCTTCTTTATGGATAAAGTATATCTATTTCTCTCAAAAAGGAAAGTACCTATATTATCCACGCTAGAAAGAATCGCAATGAAGATTTTTCAACTCGGAAATCTATTGTCTTACTTCTTTCGCCAGTGCATCCAAAATTCCATTAACTAATTTTGGTTCATTGCCATCAAAAAATCCAACTGTGATATTCAAGTAATCATTTATGATGATCGGAGTATCAATTTTTGTATGAGCAAGTATTTCGTAAGCACCACAAATCAAAATTGAGGCCAGCAGATTTTCTACTTTCCCAATTTTCTCTGTGCGAGGTTTTATAAGTTGCTGGATGTCTCCCCAACGATCTGTAACCCCTGACATCAAATTCTGGAACATTTGGACATCTGCTTCTACCATTTGCTCTCCGTCTATTTCCATGCCTTTACGGTACAGTATGTATTCCTCATAAAGTGAGGCAGGTGGCACCTGGTTCTGTAACGCTTGATACACGGCTTGTACTGCCAACAATCGGGCGGCGGTTTTTCTCGCCTTCAAAGACCCTTTGCCCGATTTCGCTTTTGTTTCTGCCTTAGGCGCTGCCTCTGTCATTTTTATTCTGTCTTTCCTTCGAAATTCTGTTTCAGTTTCAGCATCATGAGTGCGGCTGTTGCGGCCCCACCCCCTTTATCCTGTCTTGATTTATCGGCGCGGTCCATAGCCTGCTCAACATTCTCGACCGTTAGGATTCCATTTCCGACCGGCAGATCATATGCCAAAGCCACGTCCATCACACCTCTGGCGCTTTCATTGGATACAATCTCGTAATGGGTGGTTTCACCGCGGATCACACATCCCAACACGACATACGCGTCATATTTTTCTGTTTGAGCGGCAAATTGTAGTGCAGACGGGATTTCAAGGGCACCCGGAACGGTTATAATTTCTGAAGTTGCGCTTACTTTTTTCAAGGCGGCCATGGTTCCATCAATCAAATGGTCATTGATCTCATTATAAAACCGCGCTTCGATAACCAAAACATGTGGGGGTGTTTCAAATTTCAAATGACCTGCGTCGTGCGCGGAATGATTGATCTGTACCATGTGTAATAACCCTTTTGCTGTGCGGGGTCTGTCTTAAGACAAAAGCCCCTGTTTCGTCAAGATTTAATCGGCATTGATGGATTCAAAGCCTTCGATACTCATATTATACGCATCCATTCCTATCACTGGGCCCGGATGATTGGTCAGGACTGTCATTTTACGCACCCCGAGATCATACAAAATCTGAGAACCTATGCCATATTCCGGCGGGCGTTTTGGGGCGAGCAGGTTTTGGCGATTATGGTCACGAATAAGAACCAGAATACCAGCCCCCTTTTCAGCAATGCGTTTCATTGCCATGTCCAGTACGGAGAGATCTGCGCCCAGCAAATCTGCAATGGTGTTTTCGACATGTACCCGTACCAATATATTCTCATTGTTTGAAATTTTACCAACCACAATTGCCAGATGTTCCGTATCATCCAGAATGTTCTTATAGGTGTGGAGTTTGCATCCAGATTTCCATTTGCTGTTAAAATCTGTAACCGCAATCTGTTCGATGATTTTTTCTGTTTGTCTGCGATAGGCAATCAGGTCTTCAATGGTTCCGATCTTCAAGCCGTGGGATTTTGCAAACGGAATTAAATCATCAAGACGCGCCATTGTGCCGTCATCTTTCATGATCTCACATATCACACCCGCCGGTCTTAAGCCCGCTATTCGGGAGACATCTACTGCTGCCTCGGTATGGCCTGCACGCACCAGAACACCGCCTGCCCTTGCCCTTAATGGAAAGACGTGGCCTGGCGTTACAATATCTTCGGGACGTGAGTCCGAAGCTGTTGCTTTTTGAATTGTAAGTGCGCGATCAGCCGCCGATATTCCCGTTGTGACACCTTCGCGGGCTTCAATTGAGACCGTAAACGCCGTTTGCATCCGTTCCTGTTGTTGTCCCATTAATGGCAAGTTAAGCCTATCGACCATAGCGCCGTCCATTGCCAGACAAATCAAGCCGCGCCCCTCTTTGGCCATAAATGCAATGGCTTCCGGTGTGGCCATTTGGGCCGGAATAATCAGATCCCCTTCATTCTCGCGGTTTTCATCATCTACCAGAATGAACATTCGTCCGTTTCTGGCCTCTTCTATAATTTCTTCGGCTGTGGCTAAATCGGATTTAAATTGGACAGCAGCTTTTAACATTACGCGGCCTCTTTCCCCAAGATGCGCGCTACATATCTGGCCAGCATATCAATTTCCAAATTGATTTTATCACCAACCTGCCGTCCGCCCAATGTTGTAACTTCCCATGTGTGCGGAATAATATTAACCCCGAATACATCGTCTTCGACTTCGTTGATGGTCAGAGAGATTCCGTCCAGAGCCACAGACCCTTTCGAGGCAATAAAATGTTTCAGGTTTTGGGGAACGCGGATTTTAAGACGGTGAGAGTCTCCCTCCCGTTCAATGCTTTCAAGTGTGGCTATTCCATCCACGTGACCGGATACCAGATGCCCCCCGAGTTCATCACCGAAACGCAAAGACGATTCCAGATTGATTTTGGTTCCGACCACCCAATCATTCAAATTGGTTTTGGACAGGCTTTCTGCCGAGACATCAACCGTGAAGCTGTTTTTGGTTTTATCGACCACAGTCAGGCAACATCCCGAACAGGCAATTGAAGCCCCCATTGGAACCTCGGTCATATCCCAAGGAGTTTCGATGACAAATCTTTTATCACCACGAGTTTCATCAACCTGAGCAATGGTTCCTTTGGCGGTGATTATTCCTGTAAACATGACTATTCCTGACTATTTTAAACTTTCTATATTCCTACGTCACACCCAATCAAACTTCAATGATTTAATGGGTTTTTGTTGATTTTCTATGGCGTTTACACCTCTAAGCCCAAAAGAATTGCTTAGCCAGATATAATCCGCCGTAAGCAAATCATCTTCTTTTAGGCTGAGTTCCTGAACCGAATGATGTTTGATTAATTTGGATCGAGCTATGCCGTCCATTACTCCATCCGTCAAGGGCGGGGTCAAAAGAACTCCGTCTTTTTCGATGAAAACATTAGCCGTTACTGCACAAGCTACGTGGTCTTTTGTATTAAGAAGGATCACATCATCATACCCTTCTCTCTTAGCCTTTCTTCGGCATAGAGCGGATGATCCATAAGCTCCCGACTTAACGCCGGAAAGAGGGTCGGTTTCATTTCGCCTATATTCCTTCTCGATTTTTACCGAGACAGGTTGAACCATTTCCGGATTTCCAGTTTCAGTGCAAGTGATAAAAACCGTTGCGTGGCCGGGATAGTCAATCCCTCTGCCGCCGACACCTGCCGAGACTTGAATCCGGATTGCCGAGAATTCAAATTTTGTGTTTTCCAGCAAAATTTCTGCGGCACTTGCGATTTCTTCCTTATCATAGGGGACTTTTATCTCCATTTTTTCTGCATGGCGATATAGCCGGTCGATATGCTCTTTCCCCCAGACCAATTGATCTTGTCGTGCCAGAATGCTTGTAAATACGGATAGGCCGATATTGGCCTTATCAAAAACCGAAAGGCATTCTGTGTTTTCTGTATAAATCCCATTAAACCAGATCATATGATTTCCTTTAAAAAATTCCCGATGATCTTATCTCCATACGGGGTTAAAATCGACTCCGGATGAAACTGTACGCCGTAAACTGCGAGTTTCTTGTGTTTGATCGCCATAATTTCTCCGCTTGTTGTTCTAGCGGTAACAAAAAATTCGGTATCCGAGGTTTCCTTTACGGTCAGGGAATGATAGCGGCCTGCCTGAAACGGAGACGGAATCCCCTCAAACAATCCCGCCCCGTCATGTAGAATTTCTGATGATCTACCGTGCATGGGATCAGGTGATTTGACAATTTCTCCGCCAAAGATTTCGCCGATCGCCTGATGCCCCAAACAGACCCCTAATATTGGAACTGTGGGGGCCGCCTTTTTAATCAGCTCTTTTGAAATTCCCGCCTCATTGGGGGCACACGGCCCGGGGGAAATAATTATGGCTTTGGGTTTTTGTGTAATGATCTCGTCTGAGGTGATTTCATCGTTCAAATAGATACAGGTTTCTTTGCCCGCCAAACGAACATATCGAGCCAGATTTTCAACAAAGGAGTCGTGGTTATTGATAACGATAATCATAGCAAAAAACTTCCCTTGATTGCACGTGCTTTCAATTCTGTTTCTTCATATTCTTTTTGCGGGTTGGATAATGTGGTTATGCCCCCGCCCACATGAAACCAGATTTCCTTGTCCTTATAAAAAACCGTGCGGATTGCAATATTGGTCTCCATGGCACCATCTGCACCGATCCATCCTAATGATCCGCAATAGACTCCCCGTGCGCTACGCTCTTGCTCACGAATTATCTCCATGGCTTTTTCTTTTGGTGCGCCGGTAATTGATCCGCCGGGGAAACACGCCATCAGCAAATCTTTTGCGGTTTTTCCTGTGCGTAATTTTCCTTGTACATCCGACACCAGATGGAACAGGCCTTCGAATTGTTCAATACGGCATAGGTCCGTGACGGTGACAGAATTATCTTCGCAGACTTTAGAGAGATCATTTCTCAAGAGATCAACAATCATTATATTCTCGGCATAATCTTTTTCACTTTTCTTCAAATCTTCTGCGCTCTTTGCCGTGCCTTTGATAGGACGGGTTATTACATCCTCGTTTGCAGAGAGAGAAAGAAAAGATTCAGGCGATGCCGAGAGAATATGAAAGCTCCCCAAATTCATATAAGCCGCAAACGGGGCCGGATTGGTTTGGCGGAGTTTCAAATATTGGTCAAACGGATCAAAATCTTCGGGGGCGTCTGCCCATATTTTTCGTGTCAGATTAGCCTGAAAAATATCGCCTTCCAGAATATGGTTGATAATATTTTGGACAGCATGTTGATATTCTTGTTGCGTAAAGTCGGATTGCCATTTCACCTCTTTGTCATTGCCAGGAAGGCATCGCCTGACGAAGCAATCCAGAACATTAAGGATTTTGTATTTTCTTCTGGATCGCCACGGAGCTTTGCCGCTCCTCGCGATGACGGTCTCTTTGATTTTTTCAAATTTCTTTTCGGCGTCGTCTTGCGAAGCGGCTCGGCACAGATACCACCCTTTTTTCTGCGCGTGATCGAACGAGAATAATTCTTCGTAATAGTGTAAATGCTCTGATCCGTCATATGCCCAGTATCCTGCCCAGCCGCCTTGAAATGGAGGTAATTTATCACCCCCGCGCTCCTTTTCACCCCCACCCTGTCCCTCCCCCCTCAAGGGGGAGGGAATAGAGGGCACTAATCTCGTTAAAGAGACGGGATTAAAGAGAATATAGCTATATTTACTTTGCGGGTGTCCTTCACGGGCACTATCGAACCAGATTGTATTTGGCTTGCGGCAGAAAATTGTGGCTATTTCTGTTGCTGATTGAGGAACAGGAAAAGCAAAGAGCGTCATACCAATTGATCGAGCGTTTTGACGAAGTTTTTAAAATCTTCGGCTTTACTGAAATCCTTATATACCGAGGCATAACGGATATATCCGATTACATCGAGTTCCATCAGAGCTTGCATCACCAGTTCACCGATCTGTCTGGATGTTACATCGGTTTCGCCAGCCACTTCCAACTGGCGGACAATGCCGTTTACGGCGCGTTCGACATGTTCATCTGTCACAGGCCTTTTACGAAGTGCCACTTCCATCGACTTGATAATTTTTTCACGGTCGAAAGGTTGGCGCTTATCGCGCGCCTTGATGACCGTAATTTCTTTGAGCTGAATCCGTTCGAACGTTGTGAAGCGTGCGCCACAGTCAGGACACGCCCGACGACGACGGATTGACGTCCCGTCCTCACTGGGGCGGGAGTCTTTCACTTGCGTTTCTTCACATCCACAAAACGGACAGTGCATGGCTTATCCTTTAAACCGCGACGCCTTCCGGATAGATCGGGAAGCGGTCGCACAGGGCTTTGACTTTGGCGCGAACAGCTTGTTCAACGGCTGCGTTGCCCTCTTCACCATTAGCAACCAAACCATCAACCACTTCCAAAATCAGTTCGCCAATTTGTTTCCATTCTGCTGCACCAAAGCCACGAGTGGTTCCGGCCGGAGTTCCTAAACGAATACCCGATGTCACCATTGGAGGTGCAGGATCATATGGAACCGCGTTTTTGTTGCAGGTGATTCCTGCATGTTCCAACGCCAAGTCCACGACTTTACCTGTCAGGTTTTTCGGACGAAGATCAACCAGAACAATATGGCTGTCTGTGCCGCCTGATACGATATCCAGACCACCAGCAATCAAAGTTTCAGCCAGAATACGCGCGTTGGTTACAACATCAGCCGCATATTGTTTGAAGTCCGGCTTCAAGGCTTCGCCAAAAGCGACTGCTTTACCGGCAATCACATGTTCCAACGGGCCACCTTGAATTCCAGGGAAGATCGAAGAGTTCACTTTCTTAGCGATTGCCTCATCATTGGTCATGATCATACCACCACGAGGGCCACGCAATGTTTTGTGTGTGGTTGTGGTTGCAACATGTGCATGCGGGAACGGGCTTGGGTATGAACCACCAGCAACCAGACCTGCATAGTGTGCAATGTCTGCGAACAAATATGCGCCGACTTTATCGGCAATCTCGCGGAATTTTGCGAAGTCGATTTGGCGCGGATATGCGGATGCTCCACATACAATCATTTGTGGTTTATGTTCGAGCGCCAGAGCTTCGACCTCTGCATAGTCGATCAAGCCATCTTCTTTACGCACGCCGTATTGAACTGCGTTGAACCATTTACCGGATTGGTTTGGTGAGGCCCCATGGGTCAAGTGCCCGCCGGATGCCAAGGACATCCCCAAAATGGTATCACCCGGTTTCAACAATGCGAAGTACACGCCTTGGTTAGCCTGAGAACCGGAATTCGGTTGAACATTTGCAAATTCACAACCAAAGAGTTGTTTCGCACGGTCAATCGCCAATTGTTCGGTAATGTCTACGAACTCACACCCCTGATAATAACGTTTGCCCGGATAACCTTCGGCGTATTTGTTGGTTAGAACAGACCCTTGAGCTTGAAGAACAGCTTTAGAGACAATGTTTTCAGATGCAATCAATTCGATTTGATCTTGCTGACGTTTATGTTCTTTTCCGATTGTATTGAATACTTCCGGATCAACTTCCGAAAGCGGAGCGGTAAAATACGCGGTGGTGTTCATTGTTGGGTCTTCTTTCTTTTGGGCTGCTGTGCTCATAGTCTTCTATCTCCTGCTTTTAACTGCTGATAATTTCCGGTTTGTATCCCCAGAACAGGCCGCTTTCAATGACGCCTGTGATTGACTTGATCTCTTTTTCCAAGGCGGGACTTACATCATTAAACCACGCATCCAGAATGAAATGGCCGGATTCCGTAACGATTGCTCCGTCTTTTCCTTTAGCGGGACGCACCTTTGTTTCATGTGCCCCTAATTTCAAAAGCTGCTCTTCTACGTAGTTGGCGCTTTCCTGATTGACCTCGACAGGGATAGGGAATTTCCGCCCCAGCTTTTCAACAAATTTGGTTTGATCAACCAGAATGAATGTTTTTGGCGCGGCCACCATGACCATCTTTTCACGGGTCATTGCGCCACCGCGTCCTTTGATCAGATTGGCGTCGTGATCAACCTCATCCGCTCCGTCAAAATACCAGTCCGGACGGGCATCCAGCAAAGAGGCCACGCTCAAGCCCAGCGCCAGACAGGTCATGTGAATTTCACGGGAAGACGGGATAAAACTACAGCGGAAGTTCTTCTCCTTCACAGTGCGTGCGATTTTCTGAAGCGCCAGAAAGGATGTCGAACCAGAGCCCACGCCAATGACCTGATTGTCTTTCACCTCGCAAGCCAGCTTTTGAGCGACGGCTTGCTTGTCTTCCAAATTGGATATGTTCCCGTAATCCGGGAGTTTTTTTGATAAAGGATTTGTCCAAAGCATGTATGGATATAGTCCGAGATTACCTGTTAAATCAATGATTTTTTATACTATGAGGCCCTTTTTCCTTAATATATATGTCAAGCGGTTGAGGGCGTTTTTCTTTAGAATGGCATCCCCTGCTGAGGCTGGTCCCTGAATTGATATTTCTGTCATAGTCAAAACATCGACCGCTGATACTTTTACCAGCGGTCCAATGGAATAAAACTCTATGATAATTTCACGTCCTGATAAAGGATCAGGCATCGTTATGTCCAATCTGTTTTAGAAATCTTCATCATCCAAACTGGTCAAACCCGAGAAGGATGTTTGAGATGCCCAGAAACGTTCCAGTTGCTTCATTGTATGATTCAAGTCAACCAGATCAGGATCTTCTATGCCGATGGCTTTGAGCTTATCTTCGTGGCGGGTGAACATCTCATCCAGCAATCGATGAAGATCAGCTCCTTTATCTGTGAGCTTTACACGTATAGAACGCTTATCATGAACTGAGCGTTCCTGTGCAATGTAGTTATTTTCTGTCATTTTCTTGACGTTGTAAGAGACGTTTGATCCAAGGTAGTAGCCTCTAAGTGTCAATTCTCCTACAGTCATCTCATCACGACCTACATTGTGAAGGATCATAGCCTGCACGTTGTTGATGTCCTGAATCCCTTTTCTATCCAGTTCGGTCTTGACCACGTCCAGAAAGTAACGGTGTAACCGTTCTATCAGCTGGATCGATTCAAAATATTGCGACGTCATAAGTGCCCCCTTGGGATAGAATATGTAAACATTAAATACGCTGAAATCGGGTGATACCCCGAGAACATTCTGCATCATAATCCTATAAAAGTAAATTTTCTGATAAATACCAACAAAGTTTTATTTTTTATTGAAAAATCTTTACAGTCAGCCCTCTTCCCCCTAATGCTAGTTCATTAATTTTGTTCATTTTTTCTTAAATATCGGAATCCAGATGACTATTACCCAGTTAAAATCCCCTTTAGAAACAGATGCTCAATCCTTTTACGCCCCGATCTCGCGTCCGCGTCGCTTGAGGTCTTCGGATGCGATGCGTCGCCTTGTGCGTGAGAACAGCCTGAGTGCTAACGATTTTATTTATCCGATTTTTGTTGATGAAGCTCTAAAAGAGCCACAGGAAGTTTCCTCGATGCCTGGTGTTTTTCGACAAAGCGAAAAAAGTATGGAAGTTCTTTTGAAGCAAGTTGAAACTGCAAAAATTCCTGCCGTTATGCTGTTTGGCGTATCCGCTCATAAAGATCACGAAGGCACAGACTCCTTCCGAAAAGGCGGATTGATGGATCGCATGGTTAGACGTGCAAAAGATACATGTCCAGAACTTGTGATTATGGCGGATGCCTGTTTTTGTGAATATACCGATCATGGTCATTGTGGGCCGCTCGATCATATTCACAACGATGTTGATAATGATCGTACCATTGCCAATATTGCTATGCAGGCTGTTACAGCCGCCGAGGCTGGGGCTGATGTGATTGCTCCCTCAGGAATGATGGACGGACAGGTTGGCGCTATTCGCTCTGCTCTTGATCAGTCAGGATATGAGCGCACTGCCATTTTGGCTTATGCCGCTAAATATGCCTCAGGATTTTACGGCCCGTTTCGTGATGCTGCCGGATGCTCACTCGGGCAAGGTTCTGGGCCAGCTAACCGCAAGACTTATCAAATGGACCCTGCAAATGGTGATGAAGCCATGCGTGAAGTTGCTCTTGATATTGAAGAAGGCGCTGACATGGTAATGGTTAAACCAGGCCTTGCCTATCTTGATATTTTATACCGCACCAAGCAAGCGTTCGGACTTCCTACATTTGCCTATAACGTCTCGGGGGAATACTGCATGATTAAAGCTGCCGGACGCAATGGATGGATTGACGAAGACGCAGCAATGATGGAGATGCTCCTAGCTTTCAAACGCGCCGGAGCTGATGGTATTATCAGCTATGCCGCGTTGGATGCCGCAAATATTCTGCAAAGATCTTAGTTGAACATGGCCAATCATCCCTCTCTTGATCCAGATGAAGCATTTATAAAAAACTTTCAGGACGGAAAGACGCAAATCTATTCTGAATGGATTGTTTCCGATCTTGATACTCCTGTTTCGGTGTTTTTGAAACTCGCCGAGAATGAACCTTATGCTTTTTTGCTTGAGTCTGTTGAGGGTGGAGAGACGCTTGGGCGTTACACTATCATCGGCCTTGACCCTGATCTGATTTGGACTTGTGATGATTATCGGGAGGCAGACATAAATCCATTGGATGATTTAAGACGAATCCTTAAAGACTCTCATATTGACGAATGCGACTCTACACTTCCTCCCATGGCCAGTTCAGGTTTATTCGGATATATGGGTTATGATATGATCCGTCTGGTTGAGGCTATTCCCGATAATAATCCTGATACACTTGCTATTCCAGACTCGGTTTTTATTCGCCCCAGACTTCTGGTTATTTTTGACAATATCAAACATAAAATCTGTTTAACAACTCCTGTTTATGACCACGCAAGAACTCAAACAGATAAAGATGCCGCTGACTGTCTTTCCGAATGTCGGATGAGGCTTGAAAAAGCGATTGAAAAAATCAACTCGATGTATCTGCCTCAACGTCACCGCTCTATGCTTGATTCCGTTCCTGTTCCCACGCCCGAGATGAGCAAGGAAGACTTCTTTGATATTGTTCGCAAAGGAAAAGACTATATTCTTGCGGGTGATATTTTCCAGTTTGTTCCGTCGCAGCGCTTTACACTCGACTTTGATTTACCTTCGTTTGAGCTTTATCGTTGCTTGAGGCGTATGAACCCTTCTCCGTTTTTGTTTTACCTGCGCTTTCCTGATTTCTCTTTAATCGGTTCCAGTCCTGAAATCATGGTGCGTGTTCGGGATGGTGAAGTCACCATTCGTCCGATCGCCGGCACCCGTAAGCGCGGAGAAAATCAGGAAGAAGATAAATTTCTATCTGATGATTTGTTAAATGACCCAAAGGAATTGGCCGAGCATTTGATGCTGCTTGACCTAGGGCGCAATGATGTCGGGAAAGTATCAGAAATCGGATCGGTAAAAGTCACGGATCAGTTCTTTATCGAGTATTATTCGCATGTCATGCATATCGTCTCCAACGTAGTCGGCGAGCTGCGTGGTGACTTGGATGCATTGGATGCTTTAATGTCCGGAGCACCTGCAGGAACTGTGAGCGGCGCTCCGAAAATTCGTGCCATGGAAATTATCGATGAGCTGGAGCCTGTTAAGAGAAAATTTTATGGTGGTTGCATCGGCTATCTTGCGGCCAATGGAAATATTGATACTTGCATTGCTTTGCGGACATCCCTTGTTAAAGACGGAAAAATCTACGCTCAGGCGGGAGCCGGTATTGTTGCGGACAGCATTGAAGAGTCCGAACATCAGGAATGCATTAACAAGGCCAAAGCCATTATTGAATCCGGACAAGAGGCAATTCGCCTCAGCCGTCAAAACAGATAAGGAGGCTGCATGATTACTTTGATCGACAACTATGACAGCTTTACCTACAACCTTGTGCAATATATCGGTGATTTAGGTTACACTTGCTCTGTTGTGCGGAATGACCAGAAATCCGTTCAAGCCATAGTTGAGGAGAAACCAACGCACATCGTTATTTCCCCTGGCCCAAGTGATCCTGAGCATGCCGGAATTTGTCTCGAATTAATCAAGACCTGCGCGGGAATTAATCTGCCCCTATTTGGGGTTTGTTTAGGACATCAGTCTATTGGACAAGCCTTTGGGGGAAATGTTGTTCGGGCTTCGAGCCCCATGCACGGAAAAATATCTTCTATAAATCATGAGGGAAAAAGTGTGTTTCGTGGTCTCCCTTCTCCATTTTCTGTGACCCGTTACCATTCCCTAATAGTTGATCGGGACACTCTTCCTGATTGTCTAGACATTACCGCCGCAACGGATGACGGCGTTATTATGGGATTACAGTATAAAAACCATCCTATTCACGGCGTACAATTTCACCCAGAAAGCATCGCGACAGAAAACGGTCTTGACCTTTTGCGTAATTTCTTCACCATGTCACGATGATGATTGTCGATACTCTTAAAAAAATCAGACTTGGGCACGAACTTTCGGAAGATGAAGTTTCGGCCTCCATTTCAGAACTTCTGGATGGGAGTGTTAGCTCTGCACAGACAGGGGCCTTTCTTATGGGGCTTTCTCAGCGTGGGGAGACCTCTGCCGAGATCACTGGAGCTGCAAAAGTTTTGAGATCACGCGCAAAAGTTATCTCTGCTCCGCATGGTGCTATTGATTGTTGCGGAACAGGGGGAGATCATTCCAACTCCCTGAACATTTCTACAGCAGTTGCTTTTGTGGTTGCGGCTTGCGGTGTTCCCGTTGCTAAACATGGAAATCGCGCGGCCAGTTCTCAATCAGGTGCAGCCGATGTACTCGAGGCTATGGGGATAAATCTTAATCTTTCCATGGACGCTTGCGAGCGCGCTTTACATGATCTTGGTTTTTGTTTTTTAATGGCGCCGCATCACCATGCGTCCTTAAAGCCCTTATCAGCCTTGCGCAAAGAATTAGGATTTCGGACAATTTTTAATCTCCTTGGACCTCTTGCCAATCCTGCTGATACCAAGCTTCAATTGCTGGGTGTTTTTGATAAAGATTTTATCTTGCCGATGGCAGAGGCTTTGAAAGCCCTTGGAACTCAGCATGCTATGGTGGTTCATGGCTGTGATGGAATGGATGAAATCACTCTGGCGGGGGAGACATATTATGCTCATTTAGAAGACGGGACAATTAGCGAAGGTATTCTTACGCCGCAGGATTTTGGTCTTGATCCTATTCAGGCCGAAGACATACGTGGCGGGGATGCCTCTTATAATGCCACGCAGCTCATTGGGCTTTTAAAAGGTGATGATACAGCTTATCGCAGAATAGTTCTTGCCAATGCTGCTGCAGCTTTATTCATTGCCGGACACGTTGCGGAAATCCCGTCCGGTGTTGAACGAGCCTCTGAAGTTATTGATAACGGTCAGGTAATGAAATTATTTGAATCCTATCGTCAATTTACTCAGGAACAATTGCGGGAAGGTGCCTCGTGATTAGCTCCCCTCTTCTCTCTGACACACCTGATGTTTTGCAAAAAATATGTTCAGATAAGCTGGAGCATATAGCAAGAACGCAACACCTTATCCCTGAAATTGTTTTTAAAGAGCGCGCAAAACTAAAACCTGTGCCTCTTGGATTTTGTCGCGCTATTCGTGAAACAAATGCGAAAAGCGAACCAGCCTTGATTGCTGAAGTCAAGAAGGCCTCTCCCAGTAAAGGGATTATTAGGGCCGATTTCGATCCTATCCAAATTGCACGCGCTTATCAAAATTCTGAGGCGACTTGTCTTTCTGTGTTGACAGACCAACCTTATTTTAAAGGAGCAGATGAGGATCTCGAAGCCGTTAAATCTGTTGCTAGAATTCCTGTAATCAGAAAAGATTTTATGCTGACTCCTTACCAAATTTTCGAAAGTCGTGCGTTAGGAGCAGACTGCATCCTGCTTATTATGGCGGCGCTAAATGATGTTACAGCCAAAGAGCTTTATGATTGTGCGGTCAGTTTGGGGATGGATGTATTGGTTGAGATTCATGATTCACAGGAATTAGACCGCGCCATGAAACTTGATCCAATGATGGTGGGAGTTAATTCCAGAAATCTTAAAACACTGGATGTTAATATTCAGACGGCCTTTGATTTGTTGCGGCATATCCCCGACGAAGTGATCAAAGTGGCCGAGAGCGGGATAAGCGGACATAAACAGCTCAAAACCCTTTATGAGGCCGGCTATAACGCCTTTTTGGTTGGGGAAAGCCTGATGCGGCAAGACAATATCGGAATGGCCGTGCAAAAACTCCTTGGCAAGATGCAGGAATCAGAGTAAAACAAATACAGAACAAATCAGGAATATTTGTGAACACTTCGAAAGGAGCCTCCCATGCTCACCAAAAAACAGCGTGAATTGTTGGTTTTGATCCATGATCGTCTGAAAGACGGTGGTGTCGCTCCATCCTTTGACGAGATGAAAGATGCTCTGGATCTCAAGTCCAAATCCGGAATTCACCGCCTCATTACAGGACTTGTCGAGCGCGGATATTTACAACGTTTGCCTAATCGCGCGCGTGCAGTTGAAGTTGTTCGGCTGCCTGATGACCTCTCGGCAGCAGCGCCTTCTGCGATTTCTCAAGCCAAATCTGCTGTTTCTTCCATGGTTTCCAAGGTCACGGAACATTTATCCGATATGACGACCCTTCCTTTGGTTGGAAAAATTGCCGCCGGGACGCCTATCGAAGCCATACAAAATGATACAGATTTTTTGGATGTGCCTGCTTCTATGCTTGGGAACGGCGAATACTATGCTTTGCGTGTTGAAGGGGACTCCATGATTAATGCAGGCATTCATGATGACGATCTTGTCATTATTCGTAAAGCTAATCAGGCGCGAGACGGAAAAATCGTCGTGGCTCTGGTTGATGGTATGGAGGCTACTCTGAAGAGAATTTATCGTCGAGAAGGCAAAGTTATTCTGGAGGCAGAGAATGAGGCCTACAAGCCCAGAATCCTAACTCCGGAACGCGTCCAAATTCAAGGAGAGCTTTCTTCTTTAATGAGGACTTACCACTAGCACATTGCCCCTGTTATGATCGCTCATGGCTGCGGAGTTTCTAGTGTATTGTGGTTCTTTTTTGACGATAGTTTATTGGCTATAAACTGCCCACCGCGAAAGGCTCCGTAAACGCTGACTAACATTATGAATGCCCCCATCTCGAAAGCTATGGGACCAACTTCTATGATATTGGCGGCCACTTCGTTGAAAATTTCGAGCATTATCGGAACAGATATTGCAGCGGAGACGCCCCCTGCTGTATTTGCTATTATTTTTTGCGTATCCATTTTCGCCTCCCTTTATATTAATCATACATAAGCATTAGCACGGTGCGTTATCTTCCCCAAGGTCTTTTTTGGCGGTGCGCTTGGGTTGTATCAATATTCCCTCCATCATCAATAGAAACAGCTCCATTGCGGCGCAAATAGCCCAAATCCATAACAGTCTTTTCTCTACAGAAATTTCTGTCCATCCACTTCGGTGCCACCAAAATGTCAGCCCACTGACAATCGTCATTTAGGGCAACCAAATTTCTGCCATAAGAAATTTTTTGTGTGGGCGTTTCAATCCTGCATAGAGTTTTGTCGCAAGAGACTTTTATCTGCCCCTTCAAATTTAGTGTGCCTTCCATAGGAAAAGATAGAATATTTTCTTTCTCTACTCCTATATGTTGGAGCCATTGATCCCTAACAAACCGCTCTTTTCTTGTATTTGATAAATAGGCTTCGTTTCCGCTTTTTACCAAGAGCAATTCTGCATTGTTGGAGATTAAAATTTGTGGATGGGATGCAGTTAGAACCATAAAAAATGCGATAACGACAAGCGGAACCGCAATCCACTTCATATGAGCTTTGAAAAGTATAATGACTAGTCCTGCAACAGTCATTGTATATAAAAATATTGGGGATACGGCTTCACCCATAATCAAAGACGCCGGAAAAGACTGCACCAGCCGAGCGACATTCAAAAGTTGTTCCACCCCCCATGACATGAGTTGTAGAGGAATAGATTCTAATCCAAGAGGCATCAGAAAATAGGACAAAATGAGCATCGGCATAATGATAATTCCTGATAGAGGCATGGCGAGCATATTGCCGACTACGCTGTATATTGCGAGCTGTTGAAAGTGATACCAAACGAACGGAGCTGTTGCGAGGGATGCCACAAAACTTGTGAGAACCGCGCCAGATAAGTAGAGAATAGATTTTTTTATCCAACCCGCTTCCCGATAAAGCCTGAGCCATGTCGGACGCATCCAGTCGGCAATTGCAATCAAAGCCGCGACAGCAGCAAAAGACATTTGGAAACTTGCTGACCATACGCTTTCAGGGGCAATTATTAGAATGATGATTGCAGAGATACCTACCAACCTTAAAGAAAAAGGTGAGCGATCCAACATAATGGCTATTAAACCCACCCCCGTCATTAAGAGAGCGCGGGTCGTTGGCACGGACGGGACAACAAAACCGACATAGGCCGTACAAATTATCAATGCGACGAGAGCTGCAATTTTCTTGATATTCCAATTCAGGGCTATTGTTGGAAAGCAGGATAATATTAGTCTCACAATAAAGAAAATTGGAGCCGCGACCATAGCCACATGAAGGCCAGAAATTGAAATGATATGAGCCAGTCCTGATGCTCGCAAAGCTTGCCAATCATCATTATCAATGGCCGCGCGCTCGCCCGTCATTAAGGCAACAACTATGCCTTGTGTCTGGCCTTCTATGTGGGATTTTATTTTACGAGAGACAATCGAACGCACAGAATCCAGTGATGGCAAATATGTCTTATTTTTTTCGACCAGATCAATTGAAGAGACCGCAAATCCTAACCCTCCGATGCTTTCGAAATAGAAATGTCGGGCATAATCAAAAGAGCGAGGCATAATTGGTGGCGATGGAGGATTTAGCTTTGCCAAAAGGCTAACGCGATCCCCCGGCTCTACGCCCTCCTCTATTTTTGTTCTTGCCGTAATTCTCAGTGTTTTCGGAGTTTTTTCTTTTTCCCATCGTTCAATATCTAAATCAGTCAGAAGGAGTTGTTTGCCCTTTCCTTCCTCTTTATCTTCCACATGTTCCAATGTTGCCGTAATTTTTACGACTTTTGTTTCTTTCTGGATCATTGGAGTGCCAACCCATTCGGATTTGCTTTGAGCCAGAGTAAAGCACGCTCCCGTTAGCAGCAGGGCTGACGATAACAGAAACAGAAGATATTTTAGTTCCACTCGATCATCTTGTGATTTCTTATATGTCTTCCAGAAAAAGTGGCTAAGGCCGATCAGGCTCACTAGCAACGCCCCTGACCAAATAAAATCCGGTTCAAATGTGATAGAGAAATATAATGAAGACCCTAATCCCAGAAAAATTGCAGGCCAAATCAGGCGGGTTTCTTCTTGAGTGGAAAAAAACCCGCTTAATTTTGCAATAAAATTTTCAAACCTGCCCAAATAGTCACCTGAAAATTGGATTGTGTAGTTGCTCTTTCTCGCGAAAACGCCTTAATTTGGTTTTTATCATAGAAAATCCTGCCAAACCCACAACCTTCTATTTACTTTTATACAAATACCCGCTTGAAGTTTCTCGTGAAATTGAATACCACTCTCTTATGACAGTTATTACTCGCTTTCCACCGTCTCCAACCGGTTTTATGCATATTGGGACAGCCCGCACGGGTCTGTTTAATTGGCTCTATGCCCGCCGTCATGGCGGTAAAATGCTATTCCGTATCGAAGATACTGATCGTTCCCGTCACTCTGAAGAGGCTGTGCAAGCGATTGTTAACGGGTTGAACTGGTTGGGGCTGGATTGGGACGGCGATATTGTCTCCCAATTCTCTAGGTCTGATCGTCATGCAGAAGTGGCTCACGAGCTGGTAAAAACCGGAAAAGCTTATTACTGCTATTGCACTCCGGAAGAGCTGGAGCAAATGCGGGAAAACGCCAAAAAAGAAGGACGTCCGACATTTTATGATCGACGTTGGCGTGATGCTCCGCCTTCTATGACTCCTCCGGAAGGCATTAATCCTGTCGTTCGCATTAAGGCTCCGTTGACTGGCGAGCGCATTGTTCAGGACAAGGTCCAAGGAGATGTCAAAGTCAATGCCGAGCAACTGGATGATTTTATTATTCTTCGTGCGGACGGAACTCCAACCTATATGTTGGCTGTAGTTGTTGATGATCATGACATGGGGGTTACTCATGTAATCCGAGGAGACGACCATTTAAACAACACATTTCGTCAAAATGTCATTTATGAAGCTATGGGTTGGGATATTCCTACCTATGCTCACCTGCCTTTAATTCTGGGACCTGACGGAGCAAAACTCTCCAAACGTCACGGGGCAACTTCTGTTGAAGAATATCGCGATATGGGTTATCTGCCCGAAGCTATGCGAAATTATCTTTTGCGTTTGGGTTGGTCACATGGCGATGACGAAATTATTGACCAAGAGCAAGCTTTGCAGTGGTTTGATCTTGAGAATATCAATCAAGGGGCGGCACGATTTGACTTTGACAAGCTCAACTATGTGAATGCACACTACTTGAAGCTTGCAGACAATGATCGTTTGGCTGATTTGGTCATCGACCTATATAAATTGAGAGATATTTCAGTTTCCGATATTGGGCGAGCACGACTTTTGGCCCGTATGGATGAATTAAAATCCCGCGCCAAGACACTCGTGCAATTAGCCGATGATGCAGAATTTCTCGTACACGGCATTCCTTTTGAGTTTGAGGAAAAGGCTGCGGCCCAACTCAATGAAGATGGAAAGTTTATCGTTAAGATTGTTCGTGATCGTCTTTCTGCTTTAGAAAACTTCTCTGCCGATGAGTTGGAAATTCTTTGTAAATCCATCGCAAATGACCACCGTGACGGCAAACTCGGAAAAGTTATGATGCCTTTGAGAGCTGCCATTACCGGTAAAGCGTCTTCCCCTTCTTTGGTGCATGCCATGGAAGTTTTGGGGCAGGAAGAAGTCTCCAAGCGGATTGAATATGCCCTTGAGAAGTTTGCGTAGACTTAATTAAGTCTTTGTTGTTCCCAAACTTCTATACTTGGTCTGATTCTGGATATGCTCCCCTGTAAGCAATTCATGCCACGAGCAAAAACCTCTTCATCTTTTGCGGCTATCCAAAATTCGTTTCCTAGCGGTCTGGATGCTCTGTGCTCAATTAGATTAGCCATAGAATCGATACGCTGGAATCCCGATAGAGTTTTGGCTTTTTTGGACTCATCTTCGTATGCTTTTTTTGTTTTCTTATGATTCATACGGACAACGCCGACCTGAAAAGCCGCTTTTCCAAAGGCATTCACCATACTTTGTCTTGCCGTGTAGTGCCGAGCATTCATGCAATTTGCAATAAAAAAACCATCCTTCGTTACGACGTGCCCAATCTGGAGAACGTGTTGTGGTTTCATAAAATGAAAGCAGAAAACAGCAGGAACTACTCTCGGCCTATCTGTTTTCAATGATCCCTCTTTCATTCCCTCAAATGTAGAAGATTTTAGTCCTTCCTCCATTTGTGCACGGATCACGTTTGGATCAATTTCTATCTGGTATTGATCTATTCCATAATCTGCCTTTAGAGGGTTATATCCACCACCAAATTCTACAAGCTGAAATGCTTCTCCACTCATGGCGGATCTGATCGTTGATGTTACAATTCTTTTTACGTCTGCATTTCTGCCCTGTTCTTGTCGGTCGCATAGTCTGTTGATCAAACATATCTCTTCTGCAGTCAACTCGCTCGATGGAACTGACTTGATAATATAGCGACCATCCAGAGTTTTTCTAAAAACTCTGACCTGATCATTTATTAACTTCAGTAATTTTCTGGATATTATTGCAAGATTCGCGGTGAGCCTTTGCTGCCCACGCATACCATCCCCCGCTAACGCAGTGTATTCCATATCCCCTCTATTCTTTTAAATTATTATAGGCCGTTTGTATAATTCATTTTGCAAATTAACTAAAGAATTAAATTACTGAAATTCTGGCGAATTTATTCTATTAGGCAAAATAGAAATATAGTTCTGAAAAATTGTTTTATTATTTCAGAATTAAACATTATTAGTGCACAATAGTTTTACATATCAAATTAAAATCCTGTTAAGCCAGATATGACACACTGCACAGTGGGTACAGAATTTGTTACCCTGATTTGCGCAAAATTTCGATTCTAGAATAGGATTCTCATGAAGTATCTCGGTCTTCTTCTTGTTTTGGTGTTTACTTTTGGTGGTTTGCTAATTGCTATGCATTTCCACTTTGAGCATTTTATCAAAATCGTCATGATTATTGTTGGGGCTCTTCCCGGAGAATTTACCATTATCTTCGGATGTGCTGTGGCTGCCTTTATGGTTGCAAACCCTCCTCATGTTATAAAAACGACAATGTCCTATTTTAAGTGTTTGGGTAAGCCTTCTGCTTATTCCAAGCAAGATTATATGGAACAGTTAGGAATGCTTTATTCCGTATTTAAACTTGTCCGTACAAAAGGTTGGCTGGCAATTGAGGCGCATATCGAGAATCCTCATGAAAGTTCAATTTTTAAAAATTTTCCAAGCTTTGCGCATAACCATCATGCTGAAGTCTTTGTGTGCGATTACTTGCGTATTATCTCTTTGGGGAATGATAATCCTATGACCATTGAAGCGTTGATGGATGAGGAAATTGCAACTATCGAGTCTCACCATGGTCATCCGGGCCATGCCATCCAAACAATGGCTGACGGTGTTCCTGCGCTCGGGATTGTGGCTGCTGTTCTTGGTGTTATCAAGACCATGGGTTCAATTACCGAGCCTCCTGAAGTTTTGGGTGCGATGATTGGTGGTGCGTTGGTGGGGACATTCCTTGGGGTATTTCTTGCTTACGGGTTGATCGGGCCGATTGCAGGGGCAATGACTGCACGCGCTGAAACAGAAGTCATGTACTACAAATCATTGAAGGTTGGAATTCTGGCATTCTTGCAAGGAGCCGCACCTCAGGTGGCTGTTGAATTTGCTCGCAAATTCTTGCCCCATGATATTCAACCGACTTTTCAGGAACTTGAGGAAAGTCTCAACAACCTCCCTGCTCCGGCTTAATTTATTTGTTTATTCGCACTATAAGGACCTAGATTGTGGCAGAAGAAAAAGCTCCAGTCATTGTTGTAAAGAAAGTTATCAAAGGTGGTGGTGGACACCATGGCGGCGCTTGGAAAGTTGCGTATGCTGACTTTGTGACGGCTATGATGGCGTTCTTCCTTTTGATGTGGCTTTTGAATGCAACGACAGAAGAGCAACGTCGCGGTATATCAGAATATTTTGACCCTACCCCTATGGAAGTTTCCAGCGAAACGAGTGGTGCGGGCGGTGTTATGGGTGGCTTGACTGTTTCTACAGAGGGTGCGCGTTCTAGCGATGTTCAGCCCATTGTTCACAATAACAACCCTCCATCTGCAAACATGCAAAATCAGGTTGATCCTGAACAGTTGAGAAAAGAAGAATTACAGGCTGAACTTGAGAAGCGTGAAAATGCCGAATTTGAAGAGATTAAAGAGAAAATTGAAGAAGCCGTTCAGGAGTCCGATCTGAAAGATTTGGCAAAAAACCTGATGGTAGATATGACACCTGAAGGTCTGCGTATTCAGATTGTCGATCAGGATGGCGAGTCTATGTTCCCTATCGGAAGCGCACGCCCTTATGAGAAGACTGTTAAACTGATTGATATGGTGGCCGATATTATTAAATCGATGCCAAACCAAATTTCCGTTCGTGGGCACACGGACTCTGTTCCATATGCCAAGGGTGCTGATTATTCCAACTGGGAACTGTCAGCTGATCGCGCAAACTCATCTCGCCGCGTTCTTCTGGAATCCGGCATTGAAGCCAAAAAACTTTCGAATGTTGTTGGGAAAGCCGACACAGAGCATTTAAAACCAGAAGCCCCTAAAGATCCACAAAACAGACGGATTAGTATTATTCTTCTGCGTGAATCTCTGACAAAACCTGCTACGGGCAAGAAAGCTGCGGCTTCTGGTGGAACAGGGTCCGTTCCAGTTGACCCGGGATACAAGAAAACGACCGGAAATATTCAGTTTCCTTAATTCAAAAACTTGCCCCGCATCAATCTGTTATGTATAATTCTAAAAATGATAGCAGATTTTGATCCTAACTGCACTACCAGACAACTGAATGAGAATGACTGGAGTCATTATAAGGATTTTTGTGCTCGACTTCTGGAAGGACAAAACCTTGAAGATTTGGCAGCTTTTGTTTGTCGAAAGAATCCAGATGATCCACAATCATGGAGAGACAGACTTACCAAAAAAGATATCATATCCTTCGGCTTATTTCATAAAGATAACCTAATAGGTCATGCTTGCATTGTATTTAGCGATCAAAATGCGGAATTTACAGGAATTGCCATTGAGCCAAGTTACAGAAAGAATGGGTTAGCTGATACGCTTCATCACGCAAGAAAGAGATATCTTCAAAGTATCAATTTTAAAGGCGAAGTCTTTGCACAAATCCTTGAGGAAAATACTAGATCCATAGAAGCCGCCTCAAGAAACGGTTTTGAGGCCTACGGTTCCAGGATAGATGGCGAAGGTAATGATGCGACCAAGTATCATTTGCTTAGACTTCGAACGCTTAATCTTTAAAACTTATTGCTTCTCGGGAAGCCGTTTGGTGGAAGTTTTCCAACCTGCGCGCGTTCTCCGATCCATTCCTTAACATTCGAGACGGACATCTCGCGCGTACCTGATGTGTATGTTAAGCCCTCTTTCAAGTTGAAGGTCTTTACATCGGAAATTGAAGCATCTTTATATTTTTGTAGTATAACTCCCTTACCTTTTGCAAGTTCCGGGATCTGATCCAGTTTAAACACAAGGAATTTGCGGTTATTTCCTATGATAGCCACATGGTCATCTTTCGGATTGATCAGTTTACAAATTGTTGCATCGCCATTATCCGAGACTGACATGACGGTCTTACCATTCTTCGTTTGTGCCAGAATATCATTGCTGGAAACAACAAATCCTTTACCGTCACGACTTGCGACCAGAATTTTTTGATCCGCTTGCCAGACCATCATTTGCACGATATCGGCATCATTCGGGATATCAACAAGAAGACGGATTGGCTCACCAAAGCCTCGTCCTGCGGGGAGTTTATCTCCCGTAATCGTATAAAAACGCCCATTGCTTGCAAAGAAGACCAGTTTATCTGTTGTTTGGGCGTCAAAAATAAATTGTTCGCGGTCGCCCTCTTTATATTTAAGGTCTCCTGAATTTACTCCGTGCCCCTTCATGGCGCGTATCCAACCTTTGGCGGACAAGATCACTGTAATCGGTTCTTTTTCGACCATGACTTGTTGCAGATCAACCTCAACAGGAGCTGGTGGCTTACCAATTGTTGTGCGGCGCGCCCCCAGAGCGGTTGTTGGGCCGTATATCTTCTTTGTTACACCGATTTGCTTTTTAATCTCTGCCCATTGCTTTGCCTCAGACTTTAATAGATTTTCAAGCTTGTCTTTTTCGGCTTCCAGACCATCGAATTCTTTGCGAATTTCAATTTCTTCCAGTTTACGCAAAGAGCGCAGACGCATATTGAGAATAGCCTCTGCCTGTACTTCGGTTAGACCAAATTTTTTCATTAAAGCGGGTTTTGGCTCTTCGCTTTCACGAATAATTTTAATGACTTCATCGATGTTGAGATAAACAATCAGGTATCCTGCCAAAACTTCCAAACGGTGTTTGACTTGTTCCAAACGATGATTGGACATTCGAACAAGGACATCCTGACGGTGATTGAGCCAACATTGCAAAACCTCTTTCAGGTTCATTACTTTTGGAACAATTCCGTTTTCCAGCACGTTCATATTAAGAGAAAAGCGGTTTTCAAGGTCGGAGGCGCGATAGAGCGCTTCCATCAATAGCTCTGGCTCAACGTTACGATTTTTTGGAACCAGTACTACACGAATATCCTCAGCGCTTTCATCGCGGATGTCGTCCAGCATCGGGAGCTTTTTATTGGTAATCAGATTGGCGATCTGCTCAATCAATTTTGCTTTTTGCACTTGGTATGGAATTTCAGTGATGACGATTTGCCATGTCCCCTGCTTCATCTCTTCTTTTACCCAGCGTGCACGTGTGCGGAATGAACCACGACCTGTACGATAGGATTCGAGGACGGCGTCTTTGCTTTCAACCAAGATACCGCCTGTCGGGAAGTCAGGTCCTTTGACGATTTTTACCAAGTCTTCGATGCTCACATCTTTTTCAAGCATCAGTTCCATGGCTTCGCAAAGCTCTGCAACGTTGTGCGGTGGAATATTTGTTGCCATCCCCACGGCAATCCCTGCCGCGCCATTGGCTAGCAAATTGGGAAAGTTTGATGGTAGAACGCAGGGCTCTTGGGTGTCGCCGTCATAGGTGTATCTAAAATCAACAGCATCCTGATCGATCCCTTCCAGCAGAGCAATCGCTGTTTCGGTCAGGCGCGATTCTGTGTAACGCATTGCGGCCGCATTATCCCCGTCGATATTACCGAAGTTTCCTTGTCCGTCTACCAACGGATAACGAACTGCAAAATCCTGAGCCAAGCGAACCAATGTATCATAAACGGACTGATCTCCGTGCGGGTGGAATTTACCGATCACATCCCCGACCACACGTGCAGATTTTTTAGGCGGCAGGTTGGGGTTCAATTTGAGTTGATACATCGCAAACATGACACGACGGTGAACCGGCTTCAGCCCGTCCCGCACATCGGGAAGCGACCGCGCCATAATGGTCGATAGCGCATAGGATAGGTATCTATCCGACAGCAAGTTTGCCATTGGCTGGTCGACTATTTTTTCTTCTACGGGATTCGTCGGTGTTTTACGGGCCATTTAAAATTCCTAATACATGATGCTGTCATCCCGTTGGTGCGTGTCTGGTGACACGCTTACACGAACGGGATCCAGAAAATTTGTGCGGCAAGCCGCACTTTTAACCAGATCCCCGATCAGCGGTCAGCCTGCTTCCCTTGTCGGGGATGACGGCAAAGAAACTGATTCGAGAGTTCCATATTTTTTCGCAAAAACCGAAGCAAAACGCAAGCGAGGTTCGGGTGTTCCGTGAGAATGATGTGCAAAAACCCAGTTTTCAAGAAAATATCCGGTCAATTTTAGCCCCGTCAAGACATCTTCCTCGTCCAAAGGCTTGCTTGGCTCGTGCCTTAGAAATTCAGGCAGCTTTAAAAGCTTGTCTTTATAAGGATATCCCTCCTTTAAAGACACAGCACATCCTGACTTTGGACTGACATATGTTAAAGTGCGGGTATCGCCTCCTGCTACGCAGCGCGTTAAATCTAGACCGAAGCCTAATTCCTTTAGTAATGCTATTTCCCATAGCACGTACGCCGCTCCCCAAACCTCTGTCTGAAGAGTTTCTAGTAACGCCTTCATTCCTTTGTATAAACCAGGATGAGATTCCCGTTCGGGAAGCGCAACATCACACAAGGAGCAGGCAGAGAGTAATGCCGCAAGCTTCATCGGATCACTCAGGATCAGAGCGGCGCAATTTTGTCCGTGTTCAAAGGAGAAATTTCCAAGCTGGTCTGAGACTCGTGATTTCCACTCTATTTCCAGAATCGTTCCCGCTTCCAGAAGTCCCCTCATTTTTGTAGACTTGGCGCCATACACATAGCCATTGTGGCGACCGTGATTTTCGGTCAACAAAGAGACAACCGCTCCATTTTCTCCATGTGCGCGCGCTGAGAGTACTATCCCGTGGTCGGTCCATTGTTCCATGCGGCGAGTATGGCATGGTGAATGTTTTTACGAAAGAGGATTAGGGCAATTGCCCACGGCCTTGTTATGTTTTGGTTGGGAGGTTTCTGCTTCGCGCATATAAATCGGTGTTACGGGGTATTCTGGGAACATTGCATCATCAATCGCTGACGCACACTGTGTCATGATTTTCAGACTTGGATTTGTATCCCGAATTATCGGTAGGTTAAGCTCTGTCATTTGTTCTTCAGTTAAAATCTGAGGGGCCATTGTTTTGCTAAGGCAATAAAAATCTTCTCTCTTTGTGTCTATTGCAACCAAACTGTCGGGGAATTCTTTCAATAAAAGCTCCAGAGTTGAAAACCCGAGCACAGGAACGGATAGTGCTAATCCTAACGTACGCGCAGTTGCCAGTCCTATTCTTACGCCTGTAAATGACCCTGGGCCACGGGTTGTCGCAATTCGTGCAATATCTTTAATATCTGTCTTACTTTTTGAAAGAATATCTTCTATTAGCGGAACTAGATGTTCTGCTTGGCCTTTATCCGTTTCCAGATATTGCGAGTCAAAATTCGCCGTAGCGCCGTCAAACACAGCGACTCCACACCCTTTTACCGATACATCAAATGCCAGAATTTTCAATGACTTATCCCCTAGTAGCTGGTCAACTATATTTTATCTCTTTTTTGCTTGCAACCCCAAGGTTTTACATATATCGTGCACTTTTCGTGTATAGAGGTTAAATATGAGTGCAGAATTAAATAAAAGCTATCAAATTGTAGCACGTGATCAAATGGAAACTGGCCATTCACACATTGTAGATCAAATGCTAATGACACTAGAAGGTGGGAATTTGCGAAGCGTTCGACTTGCTGTTCTCAATTATTTTGAAAGCAACCCTGACGCAAAAAGAGAACTCGAGTATTTTCTTCCCTGGGCAGAAGATGAACCTGATTACATTCCTGTGCTTACTAGAATAGCTGTGTGTTACAGCGAACTAGGAGACCAAGAGAATGCTACTAACTTCTGGAGATTAGCGCATATAGAATACGCAAAATCTTATTTTGCAAAAGCAAAAGAATTTTTATATCTTTCTCAAAACCCTAGAATTAGTCTGAATAAAGAAGAACAAAAGGCCGAGCACTTAAGAGAAGCCTTTGAAAGTTTTAGATCTGCTATCAAATATGACAGTTGTAATTCGTTGTATAGACGTGAGTATGCCAAAGCCCTTTCTGAAAACGGATATCAAGAACAGGCCATCAAAGAAGCAAAATTGGCTATAGATGTAGAGGATTCCTTTGAAAATAATCTTACTTTATTGAACGTATATGCATATGCTCTTCAGATGGACGAGTACAAAAAAATAGAGCGTGAAATTGAGAGAAAATTCTCTGATGAGCTGTCTGTTCGGTGCTGGGTAGCCGAAAGAAATATTAAAGATGGGCAATATGATACGGGAATTCCTATGGCACGCGCCATTTTTTCTAAGGTTTCTACCTTAAACTCGATAAAACCAGATGATAGAGGCTTTTTTGAGCTTGCAGAATTACGCAAAACGATAAGTGAGCTTTTTTCCACAGAGGACGCTCCTTATAGCTGGAATAACGCCCCCTGCTAAATCTTATTCCGCTGCGCGGACTTCGAGGACTTCGGGGATAAAATGGCGCATCATATTTTCAATACCCATTTTGAGAGTCATGGTTGAGCTGGGGCAGCCTGCGCAAGCCCCGCGCATCCGCAGGTATAAAATACCTTTATCAAAGTCACAGAATTCAATGTCTCCGCCGTCTCTGGCGACAGCCGGACGCACCCTTGTGTCCAATAGCTCTAAAATTTTATCAACGATTTCCTTGTTTTCTCCGGTATACTCCGTCGTTGTACCCTCTAAGTTTTCAGGGTGGGGTAAGACAGGATGCCCCATACTGAAATGTTCGAACATTACGCCGAGTACAAGAGTTTTTATATCGGTCCAGTCCGATTTTTCTCCCTTAGTAACAGAGACAAAATCTTTTCCTAAAAATACAGATGCCACACCATCAATATCAAATAAACGCTCAACCAGCGGGGACTTGTCCTTGGCGTCTTTCTTGCTCAGGAATTCTATTCCTGCGCCCCCTGTTATTACATCTTTTCCTGGTTGGAAAGACATGGTGTTTGGGTTTGGTGTGCTTTCGGTTTGAATAAACATGATTTTACTTTCTTACTTGTCACTATCCTCTGGGACAAAGATGTATGGAACAGAGGCTTTTTTTATTCTCTTTACATCCATATAATCCGCTACATCTTCTTTTCCAATCGAAACAATCACTTCTGTTAGATGAATGGTTGGCGCGATCTTTTCCAGCGCTTCAATCGGATGACCTTCCTCGATATAGAATTCCGGTATCAGGTTATACGTATCCCGAATATGGCCTGCGATATCCCACAAATCTTTTTCGCCCTGCTCTCTCAGCTCTTGTTTCATTGTATCTTCAACAGTTGCCCAGTTCTGGAACTCCTCAACCTCCATGGTTTTAAAGAGACCAATCCGTCCTTTTTCTTTGAGTGCGCGCGTACAGGCTTGCTGGAAAGCGCGACTGTTTTTTTGATCAGCATCAACACAAATCATGAAGAGCGGGAATATTTCTAGTGGTTCTTGTGGGGTATCTGACATTGATTTTCTCCCTATCGTTTTCTCGAGAGATGGGCGGAGAGCATACCGATACTTATCGCCATAGCAAAACCGACCAACGCGTATAATAATGAATAAGAATGTGCATAATGATTGATGAAAGCAGATAGACCTGCCTGACGAACCTCAAGAATACGTTCTCTTTTGTCAGAGAGTTTTCCGTTTTCGAATAGATAAGCCTGAACCTCATAAAGACCTGTCGGAATACTGGCAGGTAACGTGAAATCCGCACGAAACAGATTGTCTCCGATAAATTTTATATTTTTGCTTCCTAGAGGCAGGTTCCCTTCTTGTTGCCAGATGCGGATCAAGGCTTCCTGAAACTCTCTGTATCGCAGAGCATCGTCTCTGTCATCCTTGTCTTCTGTATCAAAAACTAAAGTATTTAATCCAATTTCGTTATCTATCAGTGTTTGTGCATTTGCCAATTGATTTTCAGGAAGGCTGATTGCGTAATCGTAGAAATGCGGGATATTTCTGAACTCTATAGAATCGCTATTCAGCCACATTCCCGCTACTTGATCTTTCTTTCTGACAATCACTGAGCTGTTTGGGCCTCTTAAAACAATGACGACACCAACATCGGAAGACAGTTTTAAATTTTTGCTATTAATTGTTCCAAATACAACAATGTCGCTGCCAGTAAAACCGGTTGTTACATCTACACTTTCATTGGCCATATCTATAACAATGCGCGAATTTGAAGCATTTGCCTTAGCATCAGCGACATGGCCAACAGTGGAAATCACCGCTAAAAATAATAGAAGGAGATATGTATTATTCATCCTATTATCTCCGTTGTGAAATGTTCTAATGGCTCGATAAACAAACTTTCCCAGAGCATGAAACACACACTCAGCAAGATGAGAGCTAAAGCCAGACGTGCCGGCGCTCCTTTAATATATTTTACCAGACGAACGCCGATCTGCCCGCCTATTAACGATCCTATCATCAGGATTAAGGCCAAAAGCAAATCTACTGTGTTGTTACTCACAATATGCAATAGGGCTGAAAGAGATGTTGAAACCAGAATCTGGAACATTGATGTTCCTATCACCAAACTACTTGGCATGCCCAAAATATAAATCATGGCAGGAACCAACAAAAAACCGCCCCCGATCCCGAGAACAGAGACCATTAGTCCCCCGATTACTCCCAGAGCTATCGGAACGATAATGCTGATACAAAGATTGGAACGCGGGAATGTCATTGTATAAGGCAAGCCATGCGTTATCTTCGTCCAAAATCTCGAGCGCTTGGCTTCGCTAGAATGATTTTTCTTCAAAATTGCTTTGAAACTTTCGTAAAGCATAATGCCGCCGATTGATCCTAAGAGAAGAACATAAAGGGCATTAATCACCACATCAATCTGGCCTGTATATTGCAAGAGCTTGAAAATCAAAATCCCCAGTACTGTGCCGACCAAGCTTCCCGCCAGCATGATACTGCCGAGCTTAAAGTCTACGTTCCCTTTCCTCCAATGACCTAAAACTCCGGATAAAGATGAGGATATAAGCTGGATTGCCTGAGTCCCCACTGCAAACGATGCCGGAACGCCCAGAAAAACCAGAAATGGTGTTGCGAGGAAACCTCCCCCTACTCCGAAAATTGAAGACAACATGCCGACTGCAACACCAAGACCGATAATAGTCTCAAGGGCAACTGACATTTCTGCAACGGGAAGGTATATCTCCATAATGATGCGCAGTTTAGATTGTGAAGACCGAAGCGTCCAAGTTTTACTGGCCTAATTTAGAGAACGAATGCACGCTCTCTACTATTTGCACTCTTTTAGTATACAGAGCGGCTGACCGTGTTGGCTAAAGGAACATTAATCGTTCCCCAGTCTTTCAAAAAATTACGATAGTCACCAACTTTGGTAACGCTGTAAGCCGGTTTAAAATTAATAGTTTTAAAGAAACTCATAAAGGCGGTGTGATATTCTTTATAGCTCATAGCGCTTGATGTGCATTCGGCGACGTAAACCTTGTCTCCGTAGTTGGTGACGACCATCAATCCTGCTTTTTGCTCTAGAGGTTCATCAGGGGGGGTAATAAAAGAGATCAAGGTCATGCTGGCATATCCCTGTCCCAAACCAGCTTCATTTTGCTGGCGGATCATGCTTACGTTCTCATAGGATGCCGTGTAATCTTCCCAGAAGTTATTTGAGAAATTTGTATCGCGGATTTCATCACGAAATCTGTTAGGGTACACAACAAAACGACGATCTTCGCGCGCCCTTAATCTACAAACAGCTTTATCTTCACCGGATGGCAGGGATAATGTGATGATATCATCCGGCTGCTGGTTGTTTATTGTTTTCCATGTGTCTGGATATGACACGTGCGCTCCGGTATCGACATCTGTCCAGACGACGTAATCTGCCTTAGCAGGAATCGCAAAAGCCAGCATTGCTGTGGCAACCATTAAACCCTTTTGTAGAATATTCATCGTTAGGAAAACCGTCGTTAGGAATTAGACTTACGTAATTACTCTATTTTGCCAGAAAATTCGCAAACAGCAACTTAAGTTTTCAAAAAACTTGACGAATTATAAACTCTATGACAAATAAGTGGCATGAATATAACAATATAGTCTCTGAGGGTAAATAAATGGCGTATTATACTGTTCTGATTGAAAATATATCTCCCGATCTCTCGGGGCATTTTTTAGCAGTTTGCTTTGAAGGTGGTGAGCTTCACATTCCTACAACTTCGATTGACACCAGAACAACGAGCAGAGGTGTCGAAAAAATTGCGGCTGAGACATGTGCTAGAGAAATTGGTCTCCGAGGTATTTTTGATGCGACAAACCTTCAATCAGGTGGCGTAAAATCTTACGTTCTCTGTTTTGCGAAGGTCGATCGCCATGAAATCAAGGAAGGAATGCATTTTATTCCCGCCCGCTACGTTATAGATCTTTTGGAAAAAGATTGCCCTGAGAATGTTAAAGCTTACCTTCAAAAAGTTTCTGCTCCAAAAGAAGCATTCGCATAACCCTAATTAGAGTTATTTCAAGCTCCAGAATCCCATGATGTCTTTTACCTCTGTCAGGATCGGTTCTGCGACTAACCTTGCTTTTTCTGCGCCGTCTTTCAGAATTGCATCAATCTCTGTCTGATCTGCCAAAAGTTCTCGCATACGGGCTGTGATCGGCGCAATCTTCTCAACCGTCAAATCAGAAAGTTTCGGCTTAAATTCCGAGAATTGCTTGCCTGCAAATTCGGCAATCACCTGCTCTTTTGTTTGATTATTCATCGCGGCATAGATCGTGATGAGGTTTGCTGCCTCCGGACGACCTTCCAAACCTTCAACAGAATCAGGCAACGGGTTCGGGTCAGTTTTTGCGCGTTTGATTTTATCGGCGATCATTTCCGGTGTGTCGGTCAGGTTAATACGCGACATATCAGATTCTGCTGATTTGCTCATTTTCTGAGATCCGTCCCGCAAAGACATGACACGCGTTGCTGCCCCCATAATCATCGGCTCAGGAAGTGTGAAAAATTCCTTCTCGTATCTATGATTAAAAGTCGCGGCAATATCGCGGGCCAATTCCAGATGTTGTTTCTGGTCTTCGCCGACAGGCACATGGGTTGCGTTGTAAATCAGAATATCTGCCGCCATCAGCACAGGATATGCATAAAGCCCCAAGCCTGCTTTTTCTGCATTCTTGCCTGCTTTATCTTTGAACTGTGTCATGCGGTTCAATTTACCGATCTGGGTCATTGTCGCCAGCAACCACATCAACTCACCATGCAAATCGCCAACTGAGGATTGAGCAAAGATTGCAGATTTTTTCGGGTCGATACCCGCCGCGATATAGGCTGCTGCAATTTCACGTGTTGCTTTCGCCAAAGAGTCACGATCATAAGGCATTGTGATTGCGTGCATATCAACGACACAATACAGGTTTTCATTTTCCGGTTCTGCGTTTTGCAGATCAACCCAGTTTTTGAGCGCTCCGAGATAATTGCCTAAGTGCAATTGGTAGGTCGGTTGCATACCGGATAAAATACGTTTCATGGAAGTGAGCCTTTCTTATGCTTTTCTTCGTCTTAAATAGTTTTTGATATCGGATATTTTTAAAACGCCACTGACCTGAATTGCCAGCGCGTACGTGATTGCGCCTGACCCTAGCAGGGCCACCAATGCAATTGTCTTTGTGACGAAGTCACCGTGGAAATAGTTTTGTAATCCATAGTTTAAAGCTGACAGAATAATTGCCATGATGCAAGCACAAACTGCCATTTTAGGGAATACTGTTTTAAGGCGTTCATCAAACTCTAATGCGTTCCGCTCTTTTAACTTCTTATTGAGCAGATAAACTTGAATCCATCCCGCCAAGCCTGTTGCCATTGAAATCCCTGCTATTCCCAATGGACCGATTAGGCACAGGCACGCCCCAACATTAAATAACGCCGTCATAATCGTTATTTTTACGGGGGTCTTTGTATCTTCGTGCGCCCAAAAGGCCGTCATGAAAACTTTTGAAGCAATGTAGGCAGGTAGCCCTATGCCATAGCCCATAAGAACATAGGAAGTCATAAGCGTTTCTTGAGCCGTAAACTTCCCGTATTCAAATAAAGTTGCCAACATGGGAATTGGTACAATTAAAAGGGCAACTGCTGCGGGCATTGCTACAAAAAAGCAAAATTCCAGAGAACGATTAAAGAGATCGTTCCCCTCTTCTTTTTCTTTTGAGGCCAGTGCCTTTGAGAGCATCGGCAACAGAGCTGTTCCGACGGCGATCCCTGCAAGAGAAAGCGGCAATTGGTTCAAGCGATCGGCGTAGTATAAAAATGAAATGGAGCCTTCGGGCAAAATAGACGCCAAGATCATATCTACAAACAAGTTAAATTGATAAACCCCTGCAGCTAAAGCTCCAGGCCCCATGAGGATAAAGAGGCGTTTGGTTTTTTCTGAAAGCTTTGGGCGTTGAAAGTGGAAGACGATTTTATGACGACGCGTGAAAAAAACCATCATCGCCAATTGGAATAATCCAGACATGGCGACACCTGTTGCCATTGCATGACCGACTGTCGGGAATATGTGTCCGCCGATAACCATGAATGCAATGAGCGTCAGATTAAAAATAATGGGTGCCGCTGCAAATGGTGCGAACTTGCTGTGTGCGTTGAGCATTCCGCCGAATAATGCCACGAAGGACATGAGCATCAGATAAGGAAATGTAATTTGCGTTAAGGTAACTGCCCAACTGTAACGCTCAGTTCCCTCTTCAAATCCGGGAGCGATGAGATGGATTACCCACGGCATGGCCAGCATGACAACCACAGAAAAGACGGACAGGATAAGTGCCATAACCGAGAATACTTCACCGGAAAATTTTCCTGCGGCCTCTTCGCCGTCATTTGTCAGAGTTTTTGTATAAAGTGGAACGAAGGAAACGCTGAATGCGCCTTCGGCTGCGACACGGCGAAATAAATTTGGGAGTTTGAGCGCGACGAAAAAAGCGTCTGCGATTGGGCCTGCCCCTAGAAAAGCCGCAGTTAACATATCCCTGACCATGCCTGCTACACGGCTCAGAAGTGTGAATCCTGCAATTGTTGCCATAGAATTTAGTAATTTCATGTGGTAACACTCTTTCCAATCAGGAGTTTTGTGATGCTTAATCCCGAAAGCCAATGGTTTGGCAGAAAATCAGTTAACCCGCAAGAGAAGACCCGCATGGTTCTGGATGTTTTCGACAGTGTGGCCAGCAGATATGATCTAATGAATGATCTTATGTCATTTGGCATTCATCGCTTGTGGAAAGATCATCTAATTCGCAAAATCAGACCTACTCCACAATTGGCATATCTAGATGTCGCAGGAGGTACGGGAGATATTGCCTTTCGTATCGCCAAAAAAGCAGGTAAAGGCGCTAAAATAACTGTTTCCGATATTAATACCTCAATGCTGGAGGTTGGAAAATCCCGCGCTATCGATCAAGGCTTTATTGGTGGATTTAATTGGGTTGAGGCAAACGCTGAAAAGCTTCCGTTTCCTGATAATAGTTTTGATGTTTATACTATTTCTTTTGGGCTAAGGAATGTTACACATATTGATAATGCCTTGAAGGAAGCTTGTCGTGTTTTAAAGCCTGGCGGCCGCTTCTTTTGCATGGAGTTTAGTCATTTGGACAATGAAACCATGCAGAAGCTATATGATACCTATTCCTACAACTGCATTCCTTTGATGGGCAAGTATGTGACAGGAGACGAAGATAGTTATCAGTATCTTGTTGAAAGCATCCGCGCTTTTCCATCGCAAGAAGATTTATCCATGCGTATGCTTGAGGCCGGATTCTCCCGTGCGATGGTTGAACCCCTAACCTTTGGGGTTGTGGCCATTCATGAAGGTTGGAAATTCTGACTTTATTCTCTGATATTTTGCGTTAAAAAAGGGACCTATCGTCCCTTTTTACATGTCTATTTAATGTTGATGCTCGTCAGGTTCAGAAAAAAACTCCTCTCCATCCTGCACATTCCTCTCCAAAGTTTCTTCTCGTGAGGGAACCAATTCCCAACTCGATTCATCATCAGGGTTTCCACCAAGATATTTATAGAAATAACCCGGCGCTCCTTCATATTCCTCGTCTACTACATATTCCATAGGTTGGTAATTAGTTGATCCATAATCTTCGGAAGATTGGTAATCATCATAATATTCCTGATTTGCAGTATTATTCTCTAACGCAGCATAAATTGGTTTGAGAGTTGATGAGATACTCACAAATACAAACACCAAATATATAACGATTAGTGATGTTATGCTCAATTTAGGTACAAATATGGCAAATACATAAGCTAGCGGATGACGCCTCGGTATAGTATTCTCATCCATTTTGCCAACCCGAGCAAAACGTTTGGTTAGCCATGGGTAATTTCCTACCAGCTCATGAAACGACATCCAAAATCCTTTGGTTTCTTTCACTTGATCCAGATAAGCTTCGGTGTTCATTTTACTGTATTTTTTGCCCCCAACGGCCAAGGCGGCCAATCCTAATCTGGCAGATTCCGGCTTTTCACAGCAAGCGGCTCCATAAATATCGCAGGTGGACTCGCATGATCTCGAATAAGCAGCTCCCAATAGCGGTAAAATCGAGGATGGAAGCAAAAAAACATCCCATAATGTATGATTTCTATGGAGATGCCCCATCTCGTGACCGATATAGAAATTCAACGCATCAGGATTATCATCCATTGCATCGACGATATCAGAGAGCAAAACTACATATTGCTTATGCAAAAATCTGAGAGCAAAAGCGTTAAACATTCCGTCAAGGTGCAGAATATAAACATTTGGAGTCTCTTTCATCCCGACTTTTTGAGCGCACGAAATGACAGCCTTATGAATTTCAGGAAATTGTTGGGTTGAGACCAAGGCCCCTGATCCTTTCAAATAAGAAACAAAAGAAGATTGTGCAAATAAGTAAATAATGAAAGCGACTGGTACTACCGCCGCAATCCCACCATGTGTGAAATAGATTAAACCTAGCCAAGCGAGCGTAGAAATAATGGCTCCGATATAGAAAAGAGTCTGTTCATGCACGTAGGGGGGGATATTTAACGCTTTTTCCATTTTCATAACCTTGGCTCGAATGTTGTCTTTATAAAAATTTGCCCTAAAGTACTTTAGTGATAGCAATAATTCTAGGCCTTTTTAACGGTTCCTGCCTGTAATTACGGTGTTATGGACATAATCTAGAAAAACTACTTGAAATTATTGCCCCATATGCATTAAAACAGCTTACCCGATGCAAAACGCATATTTGGGATTTTGATTGAAAAAGCTCTAAAATAAAAAACTCTCTTTTGGAAGGAAACTTTATTATGAACAAAACAACTCTGACTATCGTAGCTGCCGCTATCGTTGTTGCTCTGGCTGCTTTCGGCATCATGAACAGCCAAGCACCTGAAGGTCAAGACATGCAAAGCATTATGCCAGCTGCCGGTGAAATCTCTGCAACCATCGAGGGTGCGGCTGACTCCGCTTCTCAATCTATCCAAAATGCTTCTGAGGAAGTTTCTGCTGCTGCTGAAGAAGCCGCTGAAGAAATGCACGAAGCTGCAGGTGAAGCAATGGATGCTGCTGAAGAAGCACATGACGCTGCCGCTGAAGCAGTAGAAGAAGTTAAGGAAGAAATGGCTGCAGAAGTTGAAGATGCTACTGAAGAAGCACACGAAGCTGCTGAAGAAACACACGAATAATTCGTTGTTTCCATTTTGATTATTTTAGAAGCTCTGTGCTAAGGTACGGAGCTTCTTTAATTTTACGGGATTTGAACATGACCAATTTGGCAGGAAAATCTGTGCTGCTTGTGATCTCAGGTGGGATTGCAGCCTATAAGGCTCTTGAGCTGATACGTCTGCTGCGGAAGTCTCGCGCAGAGGTGCGTTGTATTCTGACCAAAGGCGGTACTGAATTTATTACACCGCTCAGTGTGTCCGCTCTTTCCGAGCATCCTGTCTATACTGATTTATTCTCTCTCAAAGATGAAAGCGAGATGGGACATATTCGCTTGTCCCGCGAAGCTGACATTATTGTTGTTGCGCCTGCTAGTGCGAACCTCATGGCAAAACTGGCCAACGGCATTGCGGATGATCTTGCCTCAACAACACTTCTTGCAAGTAATAAGCCTATCTTTGTGGCGCCTGCTATGAATCCTGAGATGTGGGCGAAGCCTTCTACTCAACGCAACATTGATACTCTAAGCAGTGACGGCATTCATTTTATCGGCCCTACTGCGGGTGAGATGGCGTGCGGCGAAACAGGTCTCGGACGCATGGTTGAGCCTCAGGATATATTTGAAGAACTTCAAACCTATTTTAAAGTCTCTGCACCTCTAGCGGGGAAACGCGCGCTTGTGACTTCAGGCCCGACTTATGAACCGATTGACCCTGTGCGCTTTATCGGCAATCGGTCATCTGGAAAGCAAGGACACGCCATTGCTGCAGCATTGGCGCGCGCAGGAGTGGATGTGATTTTGGTTACTGGCCCCGTGTCTTTGGCTGATCCCATAGGAGTTAGAACACTTCACGTCGAGACGGCTTCTGAAATGTTTGGAGCATGTCAGTTGGCACTCCCTGTAGATATTGCTGTTTGTGCCGCTGCGGTTGCTGATTGGCGCGTTGAAAATTCAGCCGATCAGAAAATCAAGAAACAGGCCGGAGCCTCGCCCCCTGCTCTGTCCTTTATAGAAAACCCTGATATTCTCGCTGAAATTTCAAAATCCCCTAACAGACCTGATCTTGTCATCGGATTTGCTGCCGAAACTCAAGATGTTATTAAGGCTGCCCAAGAAAAACTCGTTCGTAAGGGATGCAACTGGATTTTGGCCAATCAGGTGGGGAAAACCGAAAATCCGGTCTTTGGCACTGACCATAATCAGGTTACACTCGTATCACGCTCAAACTCTGATGAATGGCCCCCTCTTTCAAAGAAAGAGGTTGCCGCGCGTCTGGTTGAGGCGATGATCTCTCATTTTAATGATACGGGAACCAAACACGATGACAAACCAATCAGCCGCCCTCTCTCTTCCGCAAGCTAACGACAATAAAGTTTCTGTCGATATTAAAATTTTGGATCATGCCAAAGACTTGCCGATGCCTGCCTATGCCACGGAGCAAGCTGCGGGTATGGACTTGGTTGCTGCAATTGACGCGCCAATGGTTTTGGAAGCAGGTGCTTATGCCATGGTTCCGACAGGTATTTCGATTGCTCTGCCTACGGGATATGAGTGTCAGGTGCGTCCGCGTTCAGGTTTGGCTGCCAAAAACGGAGTGACTGTTCTCAACTCCCCCGGCACAGTGGACGCCGATTATCGCGGAGAGATCAAAGCCATTCTGATTAATCACAGCAAAGTCCCGTTTACCATTGAACGCGGTATGCGTATCGCCCAGATCGTGATTGCTCGTTATGAACAAGCCGTATGGAACGTCTGCGAAGATTTGTCCGAGACATCTCGCGGTGCAGGAGGATTCGGGTCAACTGGAACGAAGTAGAAAGGGATTTGAATTGGTGTTGGCTTATGCAGTCCCTGTCATCCCCTCACCCACAACCCCTTTCCTGTCATCCCCGCGCAGGCGGGGATCCGGATTTAAAAATGACTGACAAGAGCTACTACGTTTATATTTTGGCTAAGGAAAGAAATAGTACGTTTTATGTCGGCGTAACATCCGATCTGATTAAACGAATTGGGGAACATAAGGACAACATAAACTGTGATTTTACAACCCAATATAATGTTAAGCGTCTGGTATATTTTGAAGGTCATACAGATATTGAAGAACAAAACCCCGACTGGGAAGACTTATACGAAGGATTATTTTGACTGGATCCCCGCCTACGCGGGGATGACAATTAAATTGATTTAGTGAAACCTAATATGACACAAACTGCACAAAAAACAGAAGCCTCTGATACCCCCACTACATCTGATGATTTTGTGGCGATGGGGCATACACCGATGATGGCGCAGTATATGGCAGTCAAGGTTTCTCACCCTGATTGCTTGCTGTTCTACCGCATGGGTGATTTTTATGAGCTGTTTTTTGATGATGCGCTGATTGCCTCTGCTGTTCTTGACATTACCCTGACCAAGCGCGGCAAGACACAAGGCGAAGAGATTGCCATGTGCGGTGTGCCGTTTCATTCTTGCGAACCTTATTTGGCGAGGCTTATTCGTGCGGGTCATAAAGTTGCGATTTGTGAGCAAGTTGAAACACCTGAAGAAGCAAAAAAGCGCGGCGGATCAAAAGCTTTGGTTCGTCGTGAAGTTGTGCGCATTATTACCCCAGGGACATTGATTGAAGATACGCTTCTCAATGCACGGTCTAATAATTATTTGGCGGCGGCGGCAGAGATTGGCGGGCAATACGGCGTTGCGATTGCCGACGTCTCAACGGGAGAGTTTATCGTTCAAACGGTTGCGCGAAGTTCTATTCTCTCCATGCTTATTCGGCTTGATGCCAGCGAAGTTCTGATTTCAGAGCGCGAAGCTACGGCAAGCTTTACGGCAGTACGCGGCGTTACGTCTTTTGCACCCCAAGAATTTGACAGCGAAAAAGGGCGCGTCCGTTTAGAGCAGCTTTTTGGAGAGCAGGTTCTTCCTGAGTTGGGTGCCTTTTCGCGTGCAGAGATTGCTGCGTGCGGCGCATTGATTTCTTACATTGATGCCACACAGAAAGGGCAGCTCCCTCACTTGCTTCGTCCGCGTCAAGTTTCCAGTTCTGCCGTTATGGAGATTGATCCTTCGACTTTACGCTCACTTGAACTGGTTCGCACACAATCAGGTGAAAAATCAGGGTCACTGATTGATACAATTGATATGACCCTTACAGGGGCTGGGGCAAGGATGCTACAGTCTCGCCTTGTCTCGCCGTTACGCGATGTGACAGAGATTTCCCAACGTCATGATGAAATTGCGACATTTATTTCACAGTTTTCCTTGTGTGGTGACATTCGCTCAGCGTTGAAGCAAGTGCCCGACATGGAACGCGCCATTGCGCGTCTCAGCCTGATGCGCGGCGGCCCTCGTGATTTAGCGAATATTCGTGAAGGATTAGGCATAGCCCAAGCATTGCGCGCTCTGATCCTTGAAAAAGGGCTGGGAGAAAGTGCGTTAGCCCCTATTCTTTCCAAACTTCATCTAAGTGATGACCTAACAAGCTTTAGAGAATTATTAGAATCAGCATTAGATAGCTCTCCGCCACTTCTTGCACGGGATGGTGGATTTATTGCTTCAGGCTATTGCCCTGAGCTGGACAAATATCGCGGTTTAAAAAATGAAGCGCGGCAGCATATTGCGGCACTTCAATCTAAATATTCCGAGCACACAGGTATTGATGCACTCAAGATCACGCATAATAATGTTTTGGGATATTTCATCGAAGTTCCTGCAAAACGCGCAGACAAAATGATGATAAAGGACGGCGGCGTTGATAATCCGTATGTGCATCGTCAAACTATGGCGAATGCAGTGCGGTTTACTACACCTGAACTTGCTGAACTTGAGCGTGATATATCCTCGGCGGCCGAAAAATCATTGGCTTTGGAGGAAAATTATTTCCGCCAGTTCTGTGACCGTCTTGTTCAATTGGCAGATCAAATCAGCGTCATTGCACACGGTTTGGCAGAGGTTGATGTTGCAGCAGCAGGAGCGGCCTTGGCTGTTGATCGCGGGTTTAACCGTCCCGTTATTACCGATGGTTTTGATTTTGAGATTACTGGCGGGCGGCATCCTGTTGTCGAATATTCCTTGAAACGCGATCAAAAGGAATTTGCGCCGAATGATTGTGCCCTTCAGAGCGGTGAAATGCTCTGGCTTTTGACCGGTCCTAATATGGCGGGTAAATCAACATTCCTTCGTCAGAATGCTTTGATTGCGATTATGGCGCAGGCCGGATTTTATGTGCCTGCTGCATCGGCAAAAATTGGCGCGATAGATAAAGTCTTCTCTCGGGTCGGGGCATCTGATGATCTCGCCAAGGGACAATCAACCTTTATGATGGAGATGGTTGAAACATCTGCCATTCTTAAGCATGCGACTTCACGCTCTTTGGTTATTCTTGATGAAATTGGGCGTGGAACTGCAACTTATGACGGGTTGTCGATTGCGTGGGCTGCTCTTGAGTATCTGCATAACTCGATTAAATGCCGTGGGCTGTTTGCGACCCATTACCATGAACTGACTAATCTTTCCCGTGAACTTACGAGCCTTGCCTGCTACACGATGGAAATCAAAGAGTGGAAAGGTGATGTGATCTTCCTGCACCATGTTGCGCCGGGAACAGCAGACAGGTCATACGGCATTCATGTCGCGCAATTAGCGGGATTGCCTGAAGAGGTTATTGCGCGGGCCGAACAGGTTTTGGAGCTTTTGGAAAATAACAAAGCGAAAACTGCCAATTTGCAGTTACCGCTCTTCCATGTGCCTGTACCCTCCCCACGCAAGGCCAAAACTTCAAAAATCGAGGAACGTTTAGCCGAGATTAATCCGGATTCTTTGTCGCCGAAGGAGGCTCTGGATTTGATGTATCAGCTGAAGACTCTTCAGGCGGATTAGGAACCACGACTAAGGCCTTTACGGCTCCACCGTCAGCTTCCCCTGAAATCTTAAAGGCAAATTTTGCAATTGGTGGGCCAAGTGTTTCCAGCACAGCAACGGCGGCAAAAATCAAAATAGCCACTTGTGCGCCGATAGCGGGAATTAGTGAGTTTGTTGTTTGGAGTAATCCGATGGCCATGCCTGCCATCGGCATCAGTAGCATTCCCGTTGCCGAGGATTGTTTGAAGTTATACTCCAGTGCGCGGGTTGATCCGGTCAGTACCAGATATTTTGCGGCACATCTGACCAATGGGAAGAGCATGGCGATCCAGCCTGCGGTAACTAGCTCTTGCACATGGAGGCTGGCCCCCGCTGTTACGAACAGGATGATATAGAAGATATCTTCTGCGTATCCGAAATCTGTTTGGGTGATTTGGTTCTTCTTATCTTCGAACCATCTGACCATAATTCCGAATACCAAGCACGAGAATAAGAACGACATTTGCAACGCATTATTAATGCCCAAAGTCAGCATTATGCCGCCCAAAATGAGGGGAAAGACAAAGTGGAACGTCTTGGGTTGCAGAAATTTGGCGAGCCACGTCACCCCAAACGCCATAAGCGTCGCAATCGCAAATCCACCGATCATTCTGTAGGCCGGGATACCAAAAATATCGCTCCATGTGGCTTCCGTTGAATAGAGCGCGAACGGCAAGGCCGTGCTGAACACCAAAAAAGAAATCAGGTTATTCAGAGCTACAAGGATTTTTGTATTTTCAGTGACTTCCCCTTTGGCGCGCATCTCACTGGCTACGTGAACCAAAACGGCAGGAGATGAGGAAATCCCGATAGCGGCGACAAGAACAGAAACTATTGTCGAATATCCGAAGAACACCAACAATAGGAAAATACTTAAAAACGTGACGGCAGATTCAATTATAGAGACAAAAATGATCTTCGGGTGTTTAACAACGTGCTCAGGGTGGAGTGAGCAGCCCAATTTATATAGGATCAAGCCCAGTGAAATTTGAACCAGATATCCGGCTTGAGTAATAATCTCGCTGTTAATGACTTTTGCGCCTTCAGGCCCCATCAAAAGCCCGACTAACATAAATCCAGAAATCGTCGGCAGCCATGCAACGCGCGTTGCGACCAGTCCTCCGACGACCCCTAAAATCATGAACATCCCGAAAATCATCGGATAGTTCATTTGCAGAGGGAAAATATGTTCAAAAATCTGTTCCAGCATGCAGCGATTCACCTTTACTGGCGTCAGTGTACCTTTTTTTGGCTATATAGAACAGGGTCTTGCCAATATAGAGGAAAATGACTATAAAATGCCGCGATCACTCTATTTTATGCATCCACGGGCAGGTGGCAGAGTGGTTGAATGCGCCGCTCTCGAAATGCAATCACCCCCTATTTAATAGCAAAAATATACAACAATATCAATTAGTTAACATTGTTAACTTTTTTCATATTATACTTACACATGTCTTACACAGTTTTGCTCGTGCAAGGAGGTAAGTAATGCAGCAAGAGAGCTATACTCTGATGGATGGAAAGGTCCATATTTACAAACGCGAGAACAGTCGTTTTTGGCAATGCTCAACGTACATGAATGGTTGCAATCATCGCTCTTCTACAAAAGAAGAGACGCTAACTTTTGCGAAGGATTATGCTCAACAATGGTACATGGCAATGTACCTTCGTTCCCAACAAACAAAACAAACAGGACGCATTTCTGATATCTTGAAAAACTTCGGAATTAGAGATGCTTTTGCTTCACTGCCGAATGATCGAGAAGCTTCAGTGGCCAAAAAGAAAATGGGCCCTACTTTCCGTGAAGCCACGGATAAGTTCTTACATGAATACCTCATTATTACAAAAGGACAACGCAGTGAAAAATACGTCAAAGGTCAAGAGTTACGTATAAGAGCGCACCTTCTCCCCTATTTTGGAGAAATGCCCGTTGCGGATATAACCGCAGGGGTTGTCCAAGAATACAGAGTTCATCGTCAAACTCATGGGCACAAGGGAGTTATTCCCAGCAGAGCCTCTCTTCATGCAGAAACAGTGGCTCTCCGCTTAATATTAAAAACTGCGCATCGTTATCAATGGATAGATTCAGTACCGGATATATCTCCTCCTTATAAGACATCAGGAAAAATCAAGCACAGGGCATGGTTTTCTCCTGATGAATACAAAATGCTCTATAATGCATCCAGAGAGAAGACACAGAAAAATTCTCGTTATCAACCTGCGTGGGTGGACTTCCACGATTACATACTATTCATGGCCAATACTGGCCTGAGACCCGATGAAGCCGCACGGCTGGAATATCGGGATGTTACGATCGTAACAGATGAAGATAGTGGCGAACGCCTACTGGAAATCGAAGTGCGCGGCAAGCGCGGTGTGGGTTATTGCAAAAGTATGACAGGTGCAATCCTCCCCTTTCAGAGAATGGAGGATCGTCATAATCCCAAACCCACAGATAAAATATTCGGCAAAACACCTCGTGGTTTAATGAACATTATTTTAGGAGAACTTAATCTTAAAAAAGATCGTGATGGTAATCCCCGTACAGCTTACAGTTTAAGGCATACCTATATTTGCCTCCGTCTGATGGAGGGCGCGGATATTTATCAAATCGCTAAAAACTGCCGTACAAGTGTTGAGATGATCGAAAAATTCTACGCGGCGCATCTTAAAAATACGCTGGATGCGTCTGCAATTAACGTTAGAAAACCTAAGAAAAAAGCAAAAAAGGCTCCTAAATAGGGCTCAAAAGCTTTTCTCTTGTAATGGGTAATTTTCCACTTTATAAACGCTCTATTCTGCGGGCAGGTGGCAGAGAGGTTGAATGCGTCGGTCTCGAAAACCGATATAGGTGCAAGCCTATCGAGGGTTCGAATCC
>JAGRKB010000066.1 GCA_020442425.1 Alphaproteobacteria bacterium
GTGGCTTATTATCCTACAATCAGAAAATCTTGGCATAAACCACATGAAGAAGCTTTAATGTCCTATACAATAGGAGCCATAAAGTTTTTACTTTCAATTTTAGCATTAGAAAACATCACAATAATAACTGCTCTATATCCCCTTGCGATAGTTACCGCTAATACATTTTTGATCTCTATGTGCCTATGGCGCAGAAAAAATCTAGAAAAATTATCTTAGCATTTCTAAATGAGGTATCCCATCTTCAAGATACTCATTTCCAACGACTTCAAAACCGTAACTTTCGTAAAATTTACGCAAGTAAGATTGAGCTGATATTCTAATATCGCCATTATCAATTCTTTTTACACAGTCCAAACATGCCTCCATTAAAATGCGTCCAACACCTTTTCCACGCGCGAATGATAATGTTAACACACGACCGATTGCATGCTCCTGATACTTCAAGCCAGCGGGAATAATCCTTGCATAAGCCGCTAGATTGTCTCCGTCAGAGATCATTATGTGATAAGCCTGCTTATCGTATTCATCAAAGTCTTGATAAACGCAATTTTGTTCAACTACGAAAACTTCTGCCCGCGCTTGATAGATATCGAAAAGCTCATCATGAGTTAAATCGTAAAATTTCTTAACTGAGGATACAAAGGGCACTTTATTCCCCATCACCCATCAGGTCGTCCCAGCGGTCGGCGGGGCACATACCCACGACGTTAAAGCCGCAATCCACATAGTGAATTTCGCCCGTCACGGCTGAGGACATATCAGAGAGCAGGTAAACGCCTGTGCTGCCCAATTCTTCCAGATCGACGTTGCGACGGAGAGGTGCGGACACAGAGTTATATTTGAAGGTCTTGCGCGCACCGCCGATGGCTGAGCCTGCGAGGGTGCGCATCGGGCCAGCGGAGATGGCGTTGACGCGGATATTGTCTTGGCCCAAATCCATCGCGAGGTAACGGACGGAGCTTTCTAACGCTGCTTTTGCAACGCCCATCACGTTATAGAACGGCATGACTTTTTCTGCGCCATAGTATGACAGTGTGACGGCTGATCCGCCGTCTTTCATCAATGGGGCTGCACGTTTCATGACTGCCGTGAAGGAGTAGCAGGAAATATTCATGGAGTTCAGAAAGTTTTCGAGTGTTGTGTCAACGTAGCGCCCTTTCAGCTCTTCCTTGTTCGAGAACGCAATCGAGTGCACGAGGAAGTCGATTTGTCCCATTTCTTTTTCAATTTGGGCAAAGGTGCGGTCGAGGGAGTCCATATTGGCCACGTCGCAGTCAATCAGGGTTTTGACACCGATTTCGGCAGCCAATGGCTCAACGCGTTTTTTAAAGGCGTCGCCTTGATAAGTGAAGGCCATTTCAGCACCTTGCTCTGCGCAAGATTTGGCGATGCCCCATGCGATGGAGTAGTTATTAGCTACCCCCATGATCACGCCTTTTTTGCCTTTCATTAGTCCAGTCATTTTACTACCTACTTTTCTTATTTTTCTTTTTCGTTTTTTGTCTTCGTGTCTTTTTAATTATTCGACTGCTGCGAAAGCCAATGTGCAGTTTGTTCCGCCAAATCCGAAGGAGTTGGAGAGCACAGTTTGGTGCTTCACATTGTCAATGCGTTCACGCGCGATGTTCAGGCCTTCTGCCAACGGATCGAGATTGTCGATGTTGATACTCGGGCAAACAAAGTTATGTTCCATCATCAGAAGCGAATAGATTGCTTCCTGAACGCCTGTTGCCCCCAATGAGTGACCGGTCATGGACTTGGTCGAGCTGATGTAAGGGTTTTCACGATCACCAAAGACTTCCTTAATCGCGCCAAGTTCTTTGGAGTCACCAACAGGTGTCGATGTTCCGTGCGTGTTGATATAGGTCACTGGCTTGTCACACGTTTCGAGAGCTTGTTTCATACAGCGAACTGCGCCCTCTCCACTTGGAGCAACCATATCGGCGCCGTCAGATGTTGCGCCGTAGCCCACGACTTCTGCGTAGATTTTTGCGCCGCGTGCTTTGGCGTGTTCGTATTCTTCCAAAACCAACATTCCGCCGCCGCCTGCGATAATAAATCCGTCGCGGTCAGCATCATAGGCGCGGGATGCTTTTTCTGGGGTTTCGTTATATTTGGAAGACATCGCGCCCATGCCGTCAAACAGAGCCGAGAGTGTCCAATCCAGTTCTTCACCGCCGCCTGCAAACATAATGTCTTGTTTGCCCATGGCGATCAGTTCTGCTGCGTTTCCGATGCAATGTGCCGATGTCGCGCACGCAGAAGAGATAGAATAGTTCACGCCTTTGATTTCATGGTTGGTACAAAGCGTGGCCGATGTCGTAGAGGACATACAACGCGGAACCATAAATGGCCCGACTTTTTTAGGACTGCCGCTTTCAAGAGTAATACGCGCAGCCTCAACCTGATTGCGGGTAGATGGGCCGCCTGAGCCGACGACTGCTCCTGTGCGGATGTTGCTAATCAAGTCTTTGGTCAGTTTTGCGTCTGCAATGGCTTGTTCCATCGCCAAGTGCACATAGGCGGCAGAATCGCCCATAAAGCGAAGTAAGCGGCGGTCAATAACTTCCGCCAGATTGATTTTCGGCAATCCGAATACCTGAGAGCGGAATCCTTTTGCTGCGTAGTCTTCGGAAAATGTAATTCCTGACTTTCCTTTTTTTAGAGATTCCAGAACTTCGGTGAGTGTATTCCCGATGCAGGAGATAATCCCCATACCTGTTACAACAACACGACGAGGAGTGAACTCTTTTAGCAATGTCATTATGTGACCCTTTCTTTAGAAGGTAATGTGTCCTCTATAAATATCATTCCGGCATACGCCGGAATAACAAAAGAGATTAGTTATGATCCGGCTATGCGTTACATAGCTCTTGGGTTTTCAAACAATCCCACGCGTAGATCCTTGGCTTCGTAGATCACTTTTCCGTCAGCAAGAACCTGACCGTCTGCAATTCCCAGAACCAAAGAACGGTTAATCACACGTTTGATATCCAAATGGTATGTGACCAATTTTGTTTCAGGCAGGATTTGTCCGGTGAATTTCAATTCACCCAAACCTAGCGCACGGCCTGAACCGGGAGCGCCCGTCCATCCCAGATAAAATCCGAGCAATTGCCACAAAGCATCAAGCCCCAAGCAGCCTGGCATAACCGGGTCGCCGATAAAGTGGCAGTCGAAAAACCACAGATCAGGCTTGATATCGAACTCAGATACCAGTTCACCTTTACCGTAGGCGCCGCCTTCGGTGGTGATTTTGGTGATGCGATCAAACATGAGCATTGGCGGTGCAGGCAATTTCGCATTCCCCGGACCGAACAAGTCACCGTTACCACACGCTAGCAAATCTTCACGTGTGTATGCACCCTTGGGGGAAAAGTCCCACCCTGCTTTTTCTTTGGTCATAGTCATGGGCTCTTTATAAGGCTTTTGAGTTTTTGTTACAAATGGAAATATTTCGTTATATGGCTCTGGTCAACAGAAATCGAAGATGTTTATTTTTACATATTTCATCAAGGTTCCTTGATAAATTAGCCAAACAGGTTTTCTTTAGTAGTTTGCACCTGAACTCCCGAGTTTTGCATGCAATAGGCCAAAATTGCCTTTTGCGCATGAAGTCTATTTTCAGCCTCATCATATATTACGCAGGCAGGAGAGTTTAAGACCTCATCTGTCACCTCTTCCCCACGATGGATTGGCATACAGTGCATAAAAATAGCTTCCGATTTGGCATTGGACATTAATTCGGAGTTCACGCGATACGGTAAGAACATATCAATTGTCTTGCCCTCTTGCCCCATCGACACCCAAGTGTCTGTGATTATAACATCGGCATTTTGCGCGGCATGTATAGGGTCACTGCCGATTGAGATATTTCCCTGATTCAATAAATCACAGTTATCGGGCAGCAAAGGTTCGGGGACCGCTAATTTTAACTCAAAATCAAATTTCGGTGCGGCCTGAACAAATGTTTTGGCTACATTGTTATAATCTCCGAACCACGCCAATTTTTTACCGGCAATAGATCCCAGCTTTTCTTCTATGGTCATGATGTCAGCCATAATTTGACAAGGGTGAGATTCATCTGTCAAAGCATTGATAATAGGGATTGACGAGAAGCTTGCCAATTCTTCTACCATTGAATGATTGCTGATACGGATCATGACAGCATCAACAAATCTTGAGAGAACTTTGGCTGTATCTTCAATAGACTCTGATCCTCCCAGCTGCATATCATCTTTGGTCATAACCAAAGTATGCCCCCCGAGTTGCTTCATGGCTATTTCAAAGGACAGCCTTGTTCTCGTTGAACGTTTGTCAAAAATCATTGCCAGAGACAGTCCGTCCAATAATTGGGGGGGAGTATATTTCTGCTTCTTTAAAGCATGCGCTGCCTTCAAAATCGCTTTCAGCGTTTCATCAGGGATTTCTGGAAGATTGATAAAATGTTTTGGTGCCTGTGTCATAATGATCAGACCTTATCCTTTACCCTTCTCATTCGTCAAGAGGTGTAGAGCTTCTTTCCTTTCTTGTTATTCAATAGAATAATCATGTTGAATGTCTTCACTGTACTTGGATAAGATGGCTAACTTATCCTTTTCCTTATGATTGCACTTTCATGTCCTTATCCATCCAGATTTTGAAGAATCCTGATTTCCGCTACCTTGTCGGGGCACGTCTGTTTTGCCAAATGGGGCTGCAAGCCTTAGCGGTGATTGTCGGGTGGCAGATTTATACCATTACCAAATCGGAATTCCTGTTGGGATTGATCGGATTGACCGAGGCTATTCCTGCGATTATCTCTGCGCTTTTTTCGGGATATGCGGTTGATATTTCTACGCCGCGCCGTGTGTATCGTCTATGTGTGGCGACACTGTGTCTTAATCTGGCGGCTCTTTATGTTTTGGGAGCAGGCGTTGTACCAATGCCGCATGATATGCTTGTCCCCCTGCTCTTTGTCGGCGTGTTTATTTCAGGGATTGCGCGTAGCTTTATGATGCCTGCTTATTTCTCGATCACCCCACAAATTGTTGATCGCAAAGATTACTCTTCTGCAAGTGCTTGGGCCAATACAGCCGTACAAACCGCCGTGATGACAGGCCCTGTGCTTGCGGGAATGGTTTATGGCTTTATGGGAGTTGGAGCAGCGTGGGTTTTACCCGTTACATTTATGACGCTCGGATTCCTATGCGTTCTTAATATCAATCCCAAGCGTCATTACGAGAAGGTCGGGATTGATAAATCTGCCCTCGGGAATATTGTCGAAGGGTGGAAGTTTGTCATTACGCACCGTATGTTACTCACCGTTATGGCGGTTGATATGTTTGCCGTATTGTTTGGCGGTGCGGTTGCCATGTTGCCTGCCTTTGCCAGCGAAATTCTTCATGTCGGGCCTGAAGGACTTGGAATTCTTAGAACCGCGCCAGCGTTTGGGGCGATATTAGCGGCTCTTTATTTTGCGCTTCGTCCGATGCAGACATTCCCCCTCACCCGTATGCTGTGGAGTGTTGCGGCGTTCGGTGTGTGTATGATCGGATTTGGCCTATCCACTTCATTCTTATTATCCGTTGTATTTTTAGCTTTCAGCGGATTGTTTGACACAATCAGCGTTGTTATCCGCACCACTCTTAAACAAATCCTCACGCCCGATCATATGCGCGGTCGCGTATCGGGTATCAGTTTTATGTTCGTGATCTCGTCCAATGAAATCGGCGCGTTTGAATCAGGTACTGCCGCGCGTCTGATGGGGCTGGTTCCGTCTGTCGTGTTTGGAGGCGTGATGACGCTATTCGTTGTTGGAATAACCTATTTCGTGACACCCAATCTGCGCCATAAACTCTATAGCGCAGATTCAGAAGAAGAGAAGAGCAGTTAAGAAACTGTTTCCCTCTATAAGAATTTTAACTTTTTTCTGATTATACTGGAACTATTTGATGTTAGGGAGATTAAAAAAATGGACTCGGAAAACACACTTAGTCAAGCTGACCGTCAATACATAGTGGACAATTTAGAATATACCTCCCATCATTTTCCTCAGCTTTTGAGTATTCTTCTTTACCTTTCTGGGCTTGTGTTACTACTTTCCCCTCTACTTTATTTAATCTTCCCTAACACCTATTCATCAAATTCAAAATTTGGAATACCAAAAAGCCTTAGTGCCGTGGCAACACCAATGCTGATATTTTTTTGTATATTTATTTTGTCTGCAATGCTCACCTATGCCATTAACTCTTTAAATAAAGAAGTACTAATTTTTCTCTTTTTTAGTATACTGGTCTTTGTAATCAGAGGATCGTTAAAAGTCCGAGAACTAAACAAAGATTTATCCTTTAAACGGAAGGTTTTTGTTGATCTGGTTTTAGTTATGGCGATGACAGGGATACTTTATCCTGTTTCACTTCTGCTCAGCTTCAAGTATCGCGTGAGGTTTTATCCTGAGCACAAGATAGAATTCTATTATTTGCTGAAATGTTTTGCAGTCGGAATAGCTATTTTTTGCATTCCTATTTGGCTAAATATGTTTCTCTAGTACCCTAACCAAAACGCGTGGTAGGTTTCGGTGATCGCCATCATTGCGAGTGGTTTTGCGATGACGTGGGCAATCTCGGGATCGTCGCCTGTGGCTACGACGGCAAGCATACGGCCTGCGGCCTTTGCACACGCGACGGCTTGATCTTTTACATCAGACATCGGAACGGCTGAGAAGAAAAGTTGTGCGTAAGGTTCAACGCCTTCGAGTAATTCAATCGGCGGATTGACGGGTGCATCGTTAGCCGCCAAACCAAATTTCCAATCGCTTCCTGCTGGAACTCCCATGCGGATTGCCTCGGTTGTAAGAGAAGAGATTAGGTAATCCAAATCCTCTTCGCCTAAACATGCGGCGTCTTCCTTCGGTATTTTTTTCTTAAGCAAATTCAGCTTTGCCAAACGCCATCCAGCCGCCCCTGAAAGTCCACCAAGGCAATCTCCTAACGTCCAGCCATCGCGTCCCATTTTCTTTTCAATGAGAACGTCACATAATTCTTGAGCGGCCACTTCAAAGCACATGCAGCGTGTTGCGTATTCAATCAAAAGACGGAAAGATTCAGTTCTTGGAATGCCCTCTTCTTCCCATGACGCCATGATGTGGTGACATACCATTACGACCATTTCCACAAATCCGAATTCGCAGTCGGCCCAATCGTGGATTGCCATGCGCGCCAACTCGCGCCCGCGTTCTGTATAAGAATCGATTTGGACAGGGTCCATATCCAGCCAAATCGGAAGCTCACCTTCATAGGCATCGCATCCAAGGACAGCAGAAATTTTGGTAAAGATAGAGGCTAGCGTTTCGTCTGGCTCTTCAAAGAAGAACGCTGTTTCTGTTAAAACCCCACCCATCACTTGCAACATCAGGCGGATATCTGTGCCACGATCGGGATCGGTGGCCATTTTGGACAGACTCATCTGTAAGAGGTGCGCGACCTCGGCTTTTTCTACACTTAACATGTGATCTGATTCCGGAGCGGACAGAGGTGGGATAGAGCTGTGGATAAGCTTGTGGATAAAAGGTTAAACCCTGTGGAACAAGGGCTTCCCCCAGAAAGTCATGCGAAGCACAACCCTCTGATTCGTAATGTTAATTAAAAATTTCGGAGGCGTAAACTCCCCAAAGAGATTTTTTCTCGATCCATCCCTCATAAGGTGGGAATGTTGCAAAACAGGCACGCTTTTCACATCTCTCTAATGTGACGATAAAATCCGGCTCCAACTTGGCGATGGGGCGAACCAGATCTTCGGAAGCGTAAGCCAAAACGCGTTCAGATCCTTTGATAATAGCCGTCTTTTTTCCGGAAAGCAGGATTTTGTGGACCCATCCGGTCTCTCCATCGGGGTCTTTTATTCTACGCCAAGCGTCAAATTCCTGAATTATTTCAACAGGCAGCCCTTCCCGCTTGTAAATCCAGCGGATCGGGTAATCCATGCTTGGGCCTGTGCGCATATAGACATTATCCGATTTCAAGGACGCAAATCTCGGCAAAGGCAGTCCGGACACAGAGTTTAATTTTGAGCCGCTTTCTTGCGCTTGCGCCGAGTTTATCGGAGCATAGAGACTTGCCAAAATCAGGAATAATGCGGCCAAATGGGCTATAAATCTTGTTTTTTGTTGTTTCATCATCAATAAAATGTAGACGCCTATAGAGTTTCTCGCGTAAAAGACGAGCCATTATGAGAAAAGTCATTCAAAATTCAAGCCTTATCTCACCGCTTCTGTCAGTCGCCCCTATGATTGACTGGACAGATCGTCATTGCCGTTATTTTCATCGGCAATTAAGCCCGAATGCTCTTGTTTACACCGAGATGATTACGACCGGAGCCATTATTCATGGTGATCTGGAGAAGTTGCTTGGCTTTCATGGGAATGAACATCCGATTGCCTTGCAGCTTGGCGGCTCCGAGCCGGAGGATTTAGCGAAGTCCGCCAAGATTGGCATGGATTGGGGATATGACGAAATTAATCTCAATTGTGGGTGCCCGAGCGAACGCGTGCAAAAGGGAAGTTTTGGTGCATGTTTGATGCGCGAGCCCGATTTGGTTGCGGATTGCATTAAGGCGATGCAGGACGCTGTCTCTGTTCCTGTAACTGTCAAATGCCGCATCGGAATTGATGATTCTGAGGACTATCCGTTTCTTGAAGCTTTTGTTGAAAAAATTGATGCAACTGGCTGCTCTAAATTTATAATCCATGCCCGCAAGGCATGGCTCAAGGGGCTCTCCCCAAAAGAGAATCGGGAAATTCCGCCTCTGCGCTATGATATAGCGGCTCTTCTCAAAAAGAATCATCCTGATTTGACCATCATCCTCAATGGTGGGGTTAATAGTCTTGAAATGATTGACGGGCTTATGCCTGATTTTGATGGCGTCATGATTGGACGAGAGGCATATCAAAACCCATGGTACCTTGCAGAGTTGGAGCACAAATTTTTTGGAACCCCTCTTCCGGATCGGTTCGAGATTATTGAGATAATGTCCGACTACATAGAAGAGCGGCGTCAAATTGCCGGCATGCCCATTCATTCGACAACCCGTCATATGTTGGGATTGTTTAATGGATTGCGCGGTGCAAAAAAATGGAGGCAAACTCTAGGCGGTGAGGCCCATGCCGCCGCTTCTGCGCGCACTTTATTTGATCAAGCTCTTTCGCAAATCACTCTGGATTGCGCCGCCTAGCCTGCTCAAAGCCCAACAACTTTCCCTAATAATCTTTTTGCAAAAACGAAATGAGAAGCTGAAATTTTTCCGTTTTCCTTTTGAAAAAGCTGTTATATTCTTCGTTATGACTTGGCACCGACTCGACAGAGAAAAAACCGTATCTATGATTGCGCGCGTAAAACCGACGACGCAAACGATTACCTTCTCTCCGACGACAAGCGAAGCAAAGTGCCTTAAGTTGCCTTTTTATGAGCAATTTTTGCTCTATCGCCTTACCAATTTCTCGTCCCTTCCGACATTTTCCATGGACTTTCTATCTGATGGTGAGACGTACTATTATATGGATGGCTCAGAGGCTCCAATTCTCAAGATTAATTCTCAGGCCGGCCTTAAATTAAGCAAAGAGACGGTTTTGCCATATCTTAACTTTTATTTCTGCTTTGTACGCCTGCCGGAGGGGGAAATTATCATCCTCAAAAGCCCGGAAGAAGCCGCTATTATTGATTTGTATGATGAGGAGCGTCGGGAGGAGTTTAATGCGATTCCCACTCCTGTTTTCATTGATCAGAATACAGATACCGGTGATTTTATAGTGACGGTACCGGTTTTATATGATGGAAGCCCCATGGAAGCTCGTATTTCGGTTACGAGGGATGGAAAAGTAAGCACTGAGCCTTTGCGAATGCTAACTATGGCTCTAAATTAATGGAATAGAAGAAATATCAGGATTTTTGAGTATGAATGACATGTTGAAAGAATTTGGTGATTCAAGGGCACAGATGGCTGGAGCTCCGGATTATCAGCACCCTCAATCAGATATTATATTGGAAGAATGTCAGGAGTTACTGGCAAAACTGCCAGAGGGAAAGAGACTTTTGGAAGCGGCAAAGGAAAAAGGCTTTAAATATCAAGTTATTACCGGAAAAATTCCCGATTTTCATGTTACTGGAAATGACACGCTAGTACTTGTCTGCCCTGCTAATACCAAGGCTGTTGATCTTGAGGAAATGGCTTGCAACATGGGAATGGGCATTAGAGCGCTGGAACAGCCTCATGTCGGCTTTCAAAAACCCCAGTTTGGCAACGATTCCCCACAGAATGTTCATGCCGTGCGCCAGCATTTTCTTGACATAACAATTGAGATGTGTATAATTGTCAGTGAAATATACGATGCTAACAACAATTCGAAAATTGTTGACTTACTAGACAAGTTAGGGCATCGTGAATTATATGAGGCATATCGATCCGGAAAGTCCAAAGAAGAGATGGCGGAGATATACTTCAAGAGTGTGAATGCGGTAACATAAGGAGAATAGCATGAGAGGATGTACCCCTAAAAGAATAGCAGCTCAAACGGCAGCAGCCTGTGCGCCACACGTCGTTGGATCACACCTTGGTATACCAACCCTGCAAAATAAGTAGTTCGTGCTACTGCATAGTTTAGTTTAAGAGGCCGCCAATGCGGCCTTTTGTGTTTTTACGCCTCAAAGTTTAACAAAGTGTTAACGGGGTTTATAACTTATCTACGACCGCCCCAAATTTTTCAAAAGGTCACTGATTTTCCGCAGCCGCATCGGCCTGTTTCATTCGGGTTCATAAAGTCCAGTCTGCGATTCCCAAGATCATCTTCGATAAAATCTATTCTGGTTCCAAAAAGCCGCAGAACATCTGCAGGATCAATAAAGAGACTAAAGCTGTCAGATAATTTGATAAAATCTTCGCTTGCGTTGACATCTTCCGCCATAACAGGTGTGAGGTCATATTCATTCCCTCCGCAGCCTTTTCCGCCTTTGATAATCAAGCGCAGGCCTGCGGCCCCTGCTCCACCTTTTATCAAATGGGCTTTGGCAGCCTCAGTCACCATGATTTCTGTTTTGAGTTCCATATTTTATGATCTCACGTAAACATATTTAATTGCAACTTTGCGGTTTCGGCCATATAGGACGGATCCCAAGTCGGTTCCCAGATAATCTCGACATCGACTTGACCAACTCCCGTTAGCGGAAAAATCGCGTTCTGAACCATTCCGGGCATTTCTTGCGCCACGGGACAGCCCGGAGACGTCAGAGTCATTTTCACATCCACATCACTTGTCCCATCTACATCATCTGTGATGCGGATCGAATATATCAAGCCCAGTTCATAAATATTGACGGGAATTTCAGGGTCATAGACTTCGCGTAGTGCTTTAATAATCGCAGGGAATAACGGATGTTCCCGATCTGCCGTGCAATTCGGCGGCTCTGCCAGTTCATCGTAATCATCGCCGAAGGCGTTGCGGACCATTTGTTCGTCGGCTACGTGTTCCATGTCTATTTCCTAACTCAACATTTTCTTGGCTTTGACCAATGCTTCGATCAATTGGTCAATATCCTGTTTGTCCGTATAAAGTCCGATAGAGGCGCGAACAGTTCCTTCAATTCCAAAACGCTGCATCAAAGGTTGGCAGCAATGATGCCCCGTTCTGACAGCAACGCCCATTTGATCCAAAATCATGGCGATATCCGACGGCGGGCAGCCATCAATTGTGAAAGATACTATTCCTGCTTTTCCTTCAGTTGTGCCGTAAATTTTTACGCCGTCAATTTCCGCTATCCTTGCATTCAAATAGGCTAGAATTTCACTTTCCCAAGCGTGAATTTTGTCCATGCCGATTTGGGTCATGTAATCTAATGCTGCGCCCCACCCGATGACTTCGGCAATGGCTGGTGTTCCTGCTTCGAACCGTGCTGGGATATCCGCATAGGTGCATCCGTCTAGCGTGACGTTTTCAATCATATCGCCGCCACCTTGCCATGGGGGCATGGTTTCCAAAATTGTTTTTCTACCGATAAGTGCGCCCGCGCCCGTTGGGCCATAGAGTTTATGGGCGGTTAGCACATAAAAATCTGTTCCGAGGTCTGCGATATTGACTTTGCCATGAACAGCGGCTTGTGAACCATCGACAAGTGTTATGGTATTTTTTGAATGGGCTTTGATTTGTTTGATGATGTCGGCAACAGGATTAACAGTTCCCAAAACATTTGAGACATGCGTAAAAGCCACAAGTTTTGTTTTATCTGACAAAAGAGCGTCAAGTTTTGATAGATCAAGTGCTCCGTTATCCAAAACAGGGATATATTTAATCGTGATGCCGATTTGGGATTTTAAAATATGCCACGGAACAAAATTAGCGTGGTGTTCCATTTCTGTGAGGATGATTTCATCACCCTCTTTCAGATTGGTGCGCCCCCAGCTTTGGGCGACAAGATTAACAGCTTCGGTTGTGTTTTTGGTAAAGACGGCTTCATACGCATCGGATGCGCCCAGAAACGATTTCAGCTTTTCGCGGACCGCTTCGTATTCGGTCGTTTTTTCTTGGGAATATTCATAGAGTCCACGGTGAATATTTGCGTAGTGATATTCAATGGCGTGTTTCATCGCCTCAATCACCTGACGCGGTTTTTGCGCAGAGGCGCCACTATCCAGAAACGCCAGACGCTTTCCGTTCATGGTTTGGGAGAGTGCGGGGAAATCTTCGCGCCATGGGTTTTTGTGATTTATTTCAGCCATAATTTTACCCGTTCATCAAACATGGTGCGAACACACTCACACGGGATTTTTTCCAAGACCTCGCCGACAAAGGCTTCGATTAAAAGCTGGCGCGCTTTGTCTTCAGGAATACCGCGAGAGCGCAGATAAAACATCGGGGTTTCATCCAGTTCACCTGTGGTTGATCCGTGGGAGCATTTCACATCATCAGCATAAATCTCCAGTTCAGGCTTGATATCCATTTCGGCCTGCTGAGAGAGCAACAAATTGTTTGAAAGTTGATAGCCGTCTGTTTTTTGAGCATCTTTAAAGACGTGGATTTTCCCCTGATAAACACCTCTAGATTGGTCTTTCAGGATTGTTTTAAAGAACTGGCTTGATCTGCCGTGTGGCTTGATATGGTTGACGCACACGGTTGTGTCGCCATGTTGCTTGCCGCGTAGAAGTGCAAGACCTGACAAATCAGCCTCGGCGTTTTCGCCGTTGATATTCACGGTAAATTCGTTGCGTCCGAACCCCGAACAGCCATTGATTGCGCAGGCTCTGAACCGTGCATCCCGTTCCAGATCAATCGTCATAAATTCTGTAACGACGCAAAACGGGTCTTCTTCACATAGGCGGTAAAATTCGACAGAGGCATTTTTGCCGACACTGATGTGCATATCCAGATTTTTCCAGTATGCGCCAGCACCTGTTTGGCGTTCGATAAATTTAACGGATGCGCCCTGCTCGACCTCAATGACCACTTGGCCCATATAGCGTTTTCCGTCTTCGCCTTTGAAGGTCAGCTCTATCGGTTGGTCGATCTGTTTGTTTTTCGGGATCGTGATATGGACAATATTTTCGCCGCTTGGCACGAGATAGTCGAACGCGCCCGTCATTTCCCAGACGGCAGGTGCTTCTGTGGTCTCAAGTTTTTTGAGAGCTGCCTTGATATTGGAATATTTCCAATGCTCTCGGTCGAGCGTCTCAATCTTATCAGGCAACAAGTTCTGCATATCCTTTTGCCTCGAGTTCTTTGGCAAGCTCAGGCCCGCCAGTTTTCACAATCTTACCGCCAGCCAGCACGTGCACGACATCAGGCACGATATAATCAAGTAAGCGTTGGTAGTGGGTAATCACTAGGAATGATCTGTCTTTGGCACGCAGGCGATTTACGCCGTCAGCCACGACTTTGAGCGCGTCAATATCAAGGCCTGAATCCGTTTCATCGAGAATACAGAATTTTGGCTCGAGCATTGCCATCTGCAAAACTTCGTTGCGTTTTTTCTCGCCGCCCGAAAATCCGACATTTACGGCACGTTTCAACATCTCATCTGCTATGCCCAAATCTTTTTGCTTTGCTTTCAGGAGTTTCAGGAAGTCGAGAGCTTCGATTTCGTCTTGGCCTTTGGCTTTGCGGATGGAGTTGAGTGCGGTTTTCAGGAAGTTGGTCATCTGAACCCCAGGAATTTCCACAGGGTATTGGAATGCCAGAAACAAGCCCGCTGCGGCGCGTTCGTTTGGGTCAAGAGACAGCAAGTCCACGCCGTCCAGTTCCGCACTTCCGCCTGTGACTTCGTATCCGTCACGACCCGAGAGCACATAAGACAATGTGGATTTTCCTGCGCCGTTCGGGCCCATAATGGCATGGACTTCCCCGCTCGGGATTTCCAAATCCAGACCATTTAATATTTGCTTGCCGTCAATCTCGGCTGTGAGGTTTTTAATTATGAGCATTATTGATTCCTATTTTTTTTCGAATGCCACCATTGATGCAAAATACAACCGTCACTCCGGCGCAGGCCGGAGTCCATACCATACCCTGCATGGATACCGGCCTGCGCCGGTATGACATTATTGGCAAATATCATCATATAAATCTCTCCACTCTGGGTTCATTTCGATGATACGCTTTATTTTCCAGTCCCTTTTCCAATCTTTAATTCTTTTCTCTCGAACAATCGCACTCTCTGCATTGTCATGTGGCTCATACCAAACCAGATTATGTACATTGTATTTCTTAGTAAATCCTTCAGCAACGTTGTTTTTATGCTCCCAAATTCGTTTCTTTAAGTCCGACGTTACGCCTGTATAAATCGTGCCGTTCTTCCCGCTGGCCATCATGTAAACAAAGAAATTCTTTTCCATTCTTACTTTTCGTCATTTCCTGATTTATTCGGGTAATCCATGGATACCCCGCATAAGGCGGGGTATGACGATAGAAAGCCCATCACCCCACACTCCCTTCTAAACTAATTGCCACTAACTTTTGGGCTTCGACGGCGAATTCCAT
>JAGRKB010000067.1 GCA_020442425.1 Alphaproteobacteria bacterium
AAGAAACCGTCATCCCGTTGGCGCATTCCAAAGGAATGCTTGCACCCCGGCCTTCGCCGGGGCAGGCTGCCGGGATCCGGAGAGCGAGCCGTTAAACGGCTCACATATGGATTCCGGCCCAGTCAGCATTTTCTTTAGTTTTTTCTGACAAAAAAACACCGCCGGAATGACAGAATCGGTTTTTTATTTCAAATGCCGCTATCTTTGCGAAATAGCGGCATTTTTAGAATTTTTTGTGCCTTGAGGCTTAGGTAACAAGACTTTCTTTATTTACTGTTCTTTTTCTCCTGTTTTGCCAGCTTTTTCTCTTTGGCTGTCTTTTGAGGGGCTTTTTTGGTTTCTTTTTTGGTATCTTTTGATTTTGCCATGTTTTTCTCCTGATGAGTTGTATGACAGATGCTAGTATAGCAGAGTTTTTGGGGAAATCCTATCGTCAGTGGTGGGATTGATTTGCTTAGTTTTTGTGTGGGTTGTATAGGTTTTTGTATGAGCCTTTCCATTCTTGTTGAAAATTTGCAGAAGAATTTTAGAATTCGTAAAAAGTCCGGGTTATTTAAGAGCGTATTTTCTCCGGAATATTTTGATGTGCGCGCTGTCGATGGAGTGTCTTTTTCCCTGAAAGAGGGGGAAAGAGTTGCTTTTGTCGGGCCGAATGGGGCGGGGAAATCGACAACTATCAAGATTTTATCAGGTATTTTACATCCTGATGGCGGGCGAGTTGAAATTGGCGGTTTTGTTCCATGGGTGGATAGAAAATCCTTGGCTTATCGTATTGGGACTGTATTCGGGCAGAGATCACAACTTTGGTATCATTTGCCTGCTCAGGATACGTTCGAGTTGTTGTCTTATGCCTATGATATGTCTCGTGAAGATTATCTTTCGAGAATTAAGATGCTGGTAGATGCTTTTGATGCAGGTGATATCGTGTCTAAACCTGTACGCCAGTTGTCTTTGGGTGAGAGAATGCGGTGCGAGATTATTGCCAGTTTACTCCATCGTCCCAAGATTCTTTTTCTGGATGAGCCGACCGTAGGATTGGATGTCGTGTCCAAGGGCGTTATTCGTGACCTTGTTAAAAAAGCCTCAGATGAAGACGGAACGACTGTTTTGCTGACTTCGCATGATACGGGGGACATGGAGCGTGTTTGTGATCGTGTGATTGTGATTGACCATGGTCAATTGGTTACTGATAAGCCTGTGCGTGAATTGAGGTCAGGTTACATTCGCGAGAAAATCATTACTTTGGCTATGAAGGAAGAGGCTATTTCTCTGACTATGAATGGAGTGCGTTTAATCGAGGCTGTTCCCCATCAATTGCGCGTGAGTGTTGATACATCTCAAATTTCTGTAGAAGCTGTTTTGCAGGCCGCTATGAAATTATCATCGTTGCAAGACATCACGGTTGAAGATCCTCCTATGGAGGATATTATTAAGGAGATTTATGCGGGGAGTTTTGTGTGATTAAATATTATCACTTCGCACGCATTGCCTTCGGGGATCACTTGAGCGGCCGATTGCGTATCTTTACCCGATATCTAATCTTTCTTCTTTTGGATTGGGTCATGATTGCTATGTGGGATTTGATTTATAAATCCGGATATGGGCCAGAACAAATTTCGGTTGTCGATATGGGATGGTATATGGCGTTTTCTCAGATGATGTTTTTTCTATCTCCACGCTTATTTATAGTGATTGATAGTGATGTGAGGTCTGGAAATGTCGGATATTTTCTTAATCGTCCTATCCCATACTTATGGATGAGATTATCAGAGGGGATTGGAGCTTTATTCGGAAATCTTTTGATCTACTACATTGTTTCCGTCCCTTTTCTTTATTGGATGATCGGTGAGTTTCCTAGTACTGGATGGTTTGGAATCATTGCTGTTATGGGGGGATTGGTTCTTGCTTCTGTGCTGCATTTGTTGTTTCAAATCTTAGCTGGACTGAGCACTTTCTGGACGAATGATGCTATTTTTATTTATCATTCGTATCAAAAGTTTTGCCTTTTGTTTGGGGGTATCTATGTTCCGCTCGCATTATATCCGGGGTTTCTTTCCGGAGAAGTTTTAAAATTTTTTCCTTTTGCTTCAATGGTAGGAAATCCAGTTTCTCTTATATTTGCACCTTCTTTGGTAGGATTTTTCGAAGTCCTCGCCTTGCAGATTTTTTGGTTGGGATTCGTCGGGTTTGGGCTATCTGCATTTTACCGTTTGTGCCTTAGAAAGGTTGAAGTTCATGGAGGGTAATTTTATTTTTACCATGGGATCGAATTTCCAATTTCTTTTGGCGTTGGTTCGGATGACCTTTAAATCTGCTGTCGGGCAGAGAAGCGCTTTGCTTATACGGGCTTTTTTTAGTGTGATAACGCATCTGATTTATATCCCCGTATGGTATGTTGTATTTTCGGTTGCGCCTGATTTAAGTGGATGGAGATTAGAACATGCTCTTTATGCCTACGGATTGGCTATTTCTTGTTGGGGTATTGTTTCGCTATTGGCTTTTGGTTTGCGCATGATTCCGGAGCAAATTGATCATGGTGAACTGGATTCTTATCTAACTTTGCCAAAACCTGTTATTTTATCTGCTGCGTTTAGTAGTTCAAAAAATACCGGAGTGGGTGAGGTTTTGTTCGGGGTTTGTTTGTTGATTTTTTGTGGCATTCATTATGGTTTTTCTTTTGTGCCCATGCCGTTCTTTGTCTTGATGGGATCGGTTGTTTTCGCCAGCGGGATTTTGTTTTTTGCGACGCTTGGGTTTTGGTTAAAACAATTTATTGGTTCGGCTGAGGAAATATATTTTAATTTTAATTTGATGGCGTCACGGCCTGCTCCGATTTTTACAGGCGCTTTGAAAATTATTGCTCTGACGTTAGTGCCAGTGAGTCTGATGAGTCATATTCCTATTGATTTTGTTGTTCATCATCATTGGTTGACTTTGACTTATGCTGTATTAGGTGTAGCGGCTTATGCAGTGTTGGCGGTTTCTTTCTTCTATCTCGGGCTGCGGTTTTATGAGTCAGGGAACAGATTTGGTATAAAAGGGTAGGCTTTATGCAAGATATCTTTTTTGTAATTTCTAAATTTGCTTGGGGGGTTGTGCAGCCTTTGACTTTGATTTCTTTCGGGCTGATTTTGGGATATTTTTTGCGCCGTTTTGTCTTTGGCAAAGGGCTTTTAGGGGTTTCCCTTGTTTTGTTTATTGCGTGTGGTTTTTTTCCTGTAGGAGAAATTAGCTTAAGATATTTGGAAAATCTGTATGAGCGTCCTCAAGTATTTCCAGAGAATATTGACGGAGTTATCGTACTTGGAGGAGCTATTTCTGTTCCTCTTTCTTATTCTCGTGCTCAGGTTCAGTTGAATGAGAATGGAGAACGACTGACGGAAATGATCCGTATATCCAGAGCTTTTCCACAGGTGCGCATTGTTTTTAGCGGAGGGGATTGGGGTGTTAAGGATTCTTCACATAAAGAATCAGAACTTTTAAAGATACTATTGAAAAACATGGGTTTTGATCCATCGCGTATCGAAATCGAAAATCAATCTAGAAATACTTATGAGAATTATCTTTACAGTTTTAGGCAGATTCAGCCTCTGCCTGGGGAAAAGTGGCTGTTGGTAACTTCTGCCTTTCATTTGCCGAGAGCGGCGGCTGTTTTTAATTCTAATGGATGGGAAGTTATCCCATATCCTGCAGGATATTTGACTAGTCAGGATGATTTTTCGTATTTCAGTATGGATGTTCTTGGGAATTATTATAAGTTACATGTTGCCGTTAAAGAATTCGTAGGTATCATCGCTTATACCTTAACCGAAAGAATCAAATATTATGATATCCCATCTGAAACTCCGGATGTTTAATTCTGCACGTACGCTTGCTTGTGGATTTTGCCTTGTTATAGCCTTTAATCTTGTCTCTGCTACTGCGGTTCATGCGGAGAGCTTTTATTCATGGCTGGAGCAATTTAAAACTCGTGCGGTTGCTCAAGGGATTAGTGTTGGGACTTTGGATATAGCCTTTCAAAATATAGAACCGCATCAGCGTGTGATTGAACTGGATCAGAAACAGCCAGAGCGTAAAAAGATCGGATTTGAAGCCTATTTAAGAAAAGTTATGTCTCAAACTCGTATTGATCAGGGGCGAGCCAATTTTAGAGCCAATGCTACTTTGCTTCATTCTGTAGAACAAGAATATGGAGTTCCTGCTCAGGTGGTAGTTTCTTTGTGGGGGATTGAAACCAGCTATGGTGCTAATACTGGGGGTTTTGATTTGATCCAGTCTTTGGCTACTCTGGCTTGGGAAGGGCGTCGTCGAGACTTTTTTGAAAAAGAGCTGATGTCCGCTCTTGAAATTTTGCAAGGAGGGCATGTTAAACGGCAGGATTTTAAAGGGTCGTGGGCCGGAGCTATGGGGCAAAACCAGTTTATGCCATCCAGTTGGAAATCTTTTGCGGTTGATGCCAATGGTGATGGTCACAAAGATATTTGGACAACGCGTGCAGATGTCTTTGCGTCTTCTTCCAATTATTTAAAAAAGAACGGATGGAATACTAATTACCCTTGGGGATGGCAGGTCAGCGTTCCAGATTCTTTTCCTTCGGCCTATATTGGTAGCAAACAGATGAGGTCTTTGCCGGAGTGGAGCTCTATGGGAGTTCATATTAAAGGTGGGATGCCAAATGGAGCCGCTAATGTGCAAGCGCGATTGCTAGTTCCTGATGGAGGGAATGGGCGTGCGTACCTTGTGACAAGTAACTTTGACACTATACTATCTTGGAATCGGTCTGACTATTTTGCTTTGACGGTAGGGTTGCTATCTGACTTTATTCTATTAGGCAACGAGAGTTATAAAATGCATCTCAATCGATAATGTTTCCAGTTTGTTTTACTCAAAAAAAGAAAAGAATGATGAGTTTTAGTTTTAGATTTTTTGCCCTTTTATTGTGCCTCCCTGTTTTACTTTCTGCATGTTCCGAGATTGAATTTGGATCTCATCTCGTGAAAACATGGGAAGGGGAGGCCGCTCCAAGAAGTGCGTCCAAAGGCACATTCAAAGTTGGTAAGCCCTATACTATTGCCGGGCGAACATATTATCCGAAAGAGACTTATAACTATGTCGAGACCGGTATTTCTTCTTGGTATGGGCCGGGATTTCATGGCAAGAAAACCGCGAGCGGAGAAACTTATTCGCAGTATGAAATGACTGCGGCTCACCGCACTTTACAAATGCCATCTTTGGTTCGGGTTACAAATTTAAGTAACGGAAAATCTGTTGTGGTGCGTGTGAATGATCGTGGGCCTTTTGCCAAGGGACGAATTATTGATGTTTCAGAGCGTGCTGCAGCTTTGCTTGATATGAAGCGTGCCGGAACTGCAAAGGTTCGTTTAGAATTACTGGCTGATGAAAGTCGGGCTTTGGCAATGGCTGCTAAAAACGGGATGTCTACTCGTGGGGCGGAAGTTGCATATAATAAAACAGGGCAGTTGCCGAGTGCTTATCAGCAATATGCTCGTTCCCAGCCAGTTGCCGCTTATTCAGGCCCGATCATTTCAGATGTTCCGATGTCCGAGCCTGAATTGGTGCAAACTGCTCAAGTTGAGGATATTTCCGGACATGTCTCTAATGGTCATTTTTATCCCAATCCAGTTGTTCAGCAACAGCCGATTTCTTCTACCAGTCTTTATGTTCAAGCGGGGGCTTTTGGTTCAGAGGCCAATGCGCAGAATTTGGCGGTACGTATGGCGTCTATTGCTCCAACTAAAGTTGAACCTGTGACTTTTAACGGGAAAGCTTTGTATAAAGTTCGTTTGGGACCACTTGACACTGTGAGGCAAGCCGATACTGTGTTGGGAAAAGTTCTTGCTGCCGGTCAGTCTGATGCCATTATTGTTGTCCAATAATTACTATTCATTATGAGAGTTGATATGAAATATTTTCTGGGATTTTCGATTTTACTTTTTTCTGTATTTGTTTCGGTTGGTGCTTATGCGC
>JAGRKB010000068.1 GCA_020442425.1 Alphaproteobacteria bacterium
TCTGAACGGTTTTGTTGAACGCGCTTCAATTCAACCAATAAGAAGTCAACAAAATCAATGTGTTGGCGCGCTCGAGAGGACTCGAAACCCTAACCTCCTGATCCGTAGTCAGGTGCTCTATCCAGTTGAGCTACGGGCGCATCAAAGTTTGAGGAACATACTCGACCCGATTCATAATTGCAAGCCAAAAAAGTGCAAAAAACATCTCGAAAATCGGCCTTAAAAATAAGGTGACAAATTCAGCTTCAATCTTGACATTTTTTCTATACAATTCCATAAGTTACATAGCGTTTGTGCGAGAAGATTCGCGTGGACGTAACGTCTTTATGCGTTTAGACTAATACTCTGACGAACACATCACGTAATTTAAAATTGGGACACCCCTTTCAAATGACAAAAATGACCGCTTCTCGCTTCTTCTGCAATTTACTGGCAACTTCTGCGCTTGTAGTATGTGCCTCTGCCGCAATGGCACAATCCGGAAACAAAACTCCGGCATTGGTAATTACGAATCAGCCTCTACCGGCAGCATTAGCGGGTCAGGTTTATACAAAACCTGTTCAAACAACCACCATCACCCCACAGAACCTGCTGGAATCTTATTACGGTACATCTGATACGATTGTTTCGCGCAAAATCGGAGACATTCACCGTGATTTGGGCGGTTTGCAAAACGACATGGCAAAATTGTCCGAGCGCATGGTTGAACTGGAAAAAGTCAATCAATTGGAAGCCGCAGATTACTATGCCAGCACAGCAACCATCTCGACCCAATTGCAATCAGGAACAACACCGGGTAATCCGCGCTTGCTTCAAAAACTCGCGAACGCACAAGACAGCCTCGATAAATTGGCGCGTAACGTCAATGACATGAACGAGCTGGCAATTGAAATCACTAAATCAGGATCAGTTGCGTCCTACCTCTTGGAAGGATCACGCTCTGCCTATGGTTTGACAGGTGCCGTTGAAGAAGATCACGTCCAATTGGCTCAACTTGAAGACAGCATCAACAACACCATTATTGTGATTGACCGTTTGCAAAACAATATCAATGACGACATCACCCGCACCAGTGCTTACCTAGCAACTGAGCGCAGCAACTTGCGCACCATGTCTTTGGCTGTGGCAGACGGTAATCTTTTGGGCAAAGCCTTGTCTTCCCGCCCTTTCACATCTTCCGCCAAAAAGACGGAAACCATCGAATTGGCAAAAACGGCATCCGCAGAACAACCTCCGGCACCGAGCAACCCTCGCCCGCTGGTAAAAATCCGCTTTGACCGTGAAAACGTAGATTACGAACAACCGGTTTATGTAGCCCTTAACGAGGCCATGGAAAAATTCCCGGGCGCACGTTTCGAACTGGTTGCTGTGTATCCATCCGAAGGCAACGCAGCCCAAGCCGCAATTGAAAGCACAAAATCCCGCCGCAATGCCGAGCGTGTTTTGCGCTCCATGACTCAAATGGGATTGCCGATGGAAAAAGTCGATATCTCCTACGCATCCAGCGTCGATGTCGGCAGCAGCGAAGTTCATATCTACGTCAGATAGTCGTTCTCGTAGCTCAGTTGGATAGAGCACAAGTTTCCTAAACTTGGGGCCGCAGGTTCAATTCCTGCCGGGAACACCATCCTGAATTTCAAACATACCTGAATTGAACCTAAAAAAGAAGTCACGGAACGTGTCCATAGGTTCACGACGAACTGTCCTTATGACAGTGAAGGCGCCGCCGAAAGAATTGAGGCGAATTCCTGCCGGGAACACCATTACCTTTATATATAGTAGCTTTGAATAAGAAATCGTCATCCCGTTGGCGCATTCCGAAGGAATGCTTGCACGAACGGGATCCAGAAAGCGAGCCGTGAAACGGCTCACATAAAGACTAGAGCACTCGCACCCCGTAACACGTGCTCCGCCTCATCCGTATAACTGCCGTCTTCTTTGTGAAGGACAAGCCCTGCATGAATACGCGCTGGCGTTTTACGGTCTTTAATCGCGCGAATAATCACACGCTTGGCTTCAACACTGGCGCGCGGCCACAACGGAATAATCTCGACCGCGCCGAACCGCTTCCCCAGCGCACGAATAATTCTGTCTGTTCCGCTCGCAGGATAAATGATCGTGACCCCGCCGCCGTTTTTGACCAACTCATGCGCAACCTTAATCCAGTCCTCTAACGACAACTCGTCGTCTTGGTGTCCATGGGCCACGGCGCGCAGCTCATGCGGTGACGGCGTATGATCTCCCGCCTCTCGAAAGGGAGGATTCAACATCACCTGATCGTAAATAGGTTTTTGAGGGACTTCGAAATCACGAATATCACAACAATAAAACTCCGTGCGATCCGATACATCATTTAGCGCTGCATTCTGTTGCGCCAAATCATAATAAACCTGCTCACGTTCTATTCCGCTGAGCCTTATTTCAGGACAGCGAAACGTCAGACAAAAAGAGGCGCCACCAACACCACACCCGAGATCAAGCACATGATCCCCCTTTTGCGCAGGACAAGCCGCAGCGAGCATCACACTATCAAGTGACGTCCGAAACGCCCCGTCCGCAGGCTGCAATAATCGCACTTGCTTATCCAAAACATGAATCTCGACAGTCGATTTAGTCATCAAGAGAATCCCCCCAACTACATTTCTTGGCCTGCTTATAATGCGGCGAAGACTTGGCAATCTCTAAAGTTTTAGCCATACCATCCGCACCACAGACTTGTAATTGAATAACCTTACCAAGGGACGGATGACCAATCACGCGGTAATCAGGAAGCGTCGCAGGAAAACGGCTTAACGCCACCCAAGAGAATTTTTCATCTTCATACCCAAGCTGCGCGCCTTCTTTCATTTGCTTATGAAACTTTGACCGCTCCACCCGTACCGAGAAATGACACCACCTGTTTTCATCCCCTGCTAAAGGACACGCACCCGTTTGCGGACAAGGCCCGATCACATAACACCCGTCTAAAGTCGAAGCACTCGCGCGTGCTGCGTGAACAACAGAAAATCCAAATGGTGTCCCTGTTTCAACAACAATCAAAACACCCCGACATTTGGACCACAGATCAGCAATAACTTTGCCCCAGCTTTTCGGCGCAACTTCATTCAAAACATAAGATGCCAAAACCAAATCCGCGCCCCCTTCAAACGAAGAAACTCCGGACAAATCTTTCTCAACCCAAGACACGTTCCCTGAAATTTCAGGCGTAATAAAATCGTGCCCGACCTCGCGTAAAAACTTGTTTGGCTCAAGCAAAGTGAATTGCTCTGCCTCCCATTCCATAGACGCCGCCAAAGACGCCGTCGCAGGTCCTGCCCCGACATCTAATATTGTTTTCGGTGAAAAATCAGGAAGAAGCCGCGCAACCTCTTCCATCACACGCGCATTCGCAGAAAAAGTCGCAGGCAACCGCGCAACCAAATAGGCCATCGCCTCGGACAGATTTTTCATCTGCAAAGAACCACCCTGCACACGGCGATATCGCTCAGAGACATCAACAGCCGAACGGGAAATCTGATCACGCGACGTCGAAGCCTGCACAGCCTCTTCAATTCGGGAACGGAGAGCATGAGGAAATTGTTGAACCATAAAGAAGATGTAGCCTAGTCCGAAACGAGAAGCAAGATTATCGCATCAACTCTATTTCTGGCTTCATAGAATTGGCAAGAGCATCCTGACAGCGATCACCAAAACGAATTCGGCAAGAATCCTGAACATTTTCAGTCAAGGCAGCCTCTCGACTGATGGTCTTCCAGTTAATATCAGCCGCGGCCATTTTATGAGCCAAAGGCCTATCCTTCAATTCAAGAACCAATCGATCAGAAGCCTCCAGATATTGGTCGGCAAACCGCTGCTCTAGAGGACCAAAACCACCAGCGCTATTCAATTTCTGAACAGCACCATGAACGAGAGCATCTCCGGCCTCAGATTGACGAAGACGATGTCCCAAACCTTCCATGGCCTTATCATCCAAATTGGCAAGATCGCGAAACAACTTATCTTGCTCAGCTTTCATTCTCATCTCTCCAATTCGCGGATCTTCGTAATCACTGCGAACAAAAGACCGGATAGCCCCTTCTATGCTGCGCTCGGAAGCTTCATTTTCCGATCGCGTATTAAACTCTCATCTCGATAAAAACGAATAGCCTCCGCCGCATAAGATCGCCCGATTTGAATATTGATTTTATCATGCAAACTGGCATGTGCAGCACGCGCCTGATCAGTCGTAAAATCAAGTTGAGACAAATCAGCATCATCAATTTGATCCGGATCATTTCCGAATAAAATCGAAGTCGCATGCGCCGCTTGCTGCCCGATCCCTCGATAAGAAGCCTCTTCATTTGCAACAGCACTATAAGCTCTCAACGATAATAAATCTCTGGCATACTCTTTGGAAAATGGCGCCTGACCGGCTTCTACTAGTACACGCCGAGCTTCAAAAGAATACGCATCCGCCTCTCCTTCATGCTCCAGAAAATCCGTAACGCCATGAAGACGATCATTTTTAATTTCTTGAAATTCTTTAATCCCGTGGCCGAACTCATGCAAAAGTGCCTGCGCCCGTTGATCCTGGTCCCTCCCATGCAAATGAACAGAAAGAGTATCGTCTTTTAAATTCATAGCTTGTTGAAAAAACTGTTCGACACTGCGATCTTGACCGACAGAGATCACAATCACTCCGTCCCCCTCATAGAACTCGGGAAAATTCAGCAACAAAGTTTTCTGCAGCCGAAATTCCAGCATCTTAGATAGCATCGGACTATTCTGCTCATCAGAAAAAACATTCTGATCAATCCCGCGTCGAATAACATCCATGATAGAATCATCTTGAGGAACAGCCTCCTCAAACATTTTCAAAACAGTCTCACGAGAAACGGAGCCATCTGTACCATGCTGTAAATCCTTCGGATCAATCAAAACAACTTTGCCCTGAAATCCTAGTTGCTCGATAGCTCGAATCCCCGCATCAAACCGCCCTCGAACATTATCCGAAGAGAATACTTGCGTTTTATGATCCGAAACCTCAACCACCAACTCATTCCCTTTTCTGAGAGATCAGCAACCCTGATTAGAATTTTATGACAAAAAAACTTTTTTTTCAATATCTTGGAAGATCATCATATTTGCTATATACCAATATTTTATGAAGACAACAGCACCCGCAGCCCCATTGGTTCCTATGACAACCCCACCTCCCAACCCTTTGGAAGATCTATCGCGCCTTCTGGCAAGTGACATGGCAGAAACCAATAAACTGATATTGGAGAGGATGCAGTCTGAAATCCCACTGATCCCGCAATTAGCAGGATATTTGATTGCTGCAGGCGGAAAACGCATTCGCCCCTTGATGACTTTGGCATCGACTCGCCTGTTTGATAACGATACTGACCGCGCCTACCGTTTGGCGGCAGCCGTAGAGTTTATTCATACCGCAACACTTCTTCATGATGATGTAGTTGACGAAAGTAATCAGCGACGCGGGCAAGCCTCGGCAAATGCCGTTTTCGGCAACCAATCCAGCGTGCTTGTAGGGGATTTCCTCTTTTCAAAATCCTTTGAACTGATGGTCGAAGACGGCTCTATCGAGGTTCTGGGCATTCTCTCAAAAGCCTCCGCCATCATCGCAGAAGGTGAAGTATTACAATTATCTATACAAAATTCTTTAGAAACCACTTTAAATCAATATGAACGCGTCATCGCTGCCAAAACTGCCGCTTTATTCGCCGCAGCCTGTGAAATCGGCGCAGTCATAACGGATCAATCCGCACCTATCCAAAAATCCCTGCATGACTATGGCCACCATGTAGGCATGGCATTCCAGATCGCTGATGACATTTTGGATTACCAATCCAGCTCAGAAGAATTAGGGAAATCCATTGGTGATGATTTCAAAGAGGGAAAAATGACTGCTCCTGTGATTTTCGCCCTTGAATCGGCCCAAAAATCAAGTTCAAAGGAAGAGTTGGATTTCTGGGCAAGAACCATAGGCAATAAAGACATTACAGACAACGACCTAAAACAGGCTCAATCCCTGATTAAAAAGACCGGATCAGATACAAAAACCATAAAATTGGCAGAAAACCACATCCAAAAAGCGCATAACGCCCTAGAAATATTAGAAGAATCTCATATAAAGTCCCTCTTTCTGGATTTGGCAAATTACACCCTCCATCGCAAAAACTGAGCCCTCAAGGCATTTCCTCTCTAACTGATTGAAATTAAAGCGCCAATTCCTCCTCTTAAAATGTGGAAGCTAAATGTGGAAGAATGTGACAAATTATCTCAATTTTAACAAAATATGCTATAATAGGGGCTTGGGGTTATGGTGTAACAATGCTGATTGAAAAAACTGTTCCAAAAAAACATAAGAATTCTGCCGGCTTCTCATTAATCGAAATCGCCATAGGCCTGATGATTCTGGGTATCCTAATGGTTCCTCTTCTTGATATGTATAAGCAGTACAGATACAAGAAAATGATTGAAGCTAATGAAGATTACGTAGACCTAATCAACACGGCTCTATACAAATACGTTATCCGATATGGTCGCTACCCCCGCCCCGCCGAAGGATCTATCCCTGGTAATGGCGTAGGAGAGGGAACAGAAATAGCCCTAGCCTCCATTACATTCCCTTGCGTAAATGACATGACAACAGTCTGCGAGACCAACGGCCCCCCCAATGAGCGTGTTTATATCGGAGTAGTTCCATTTGCAGAAATTGGATTGCCTAAAAAATATTCTTTGGATGGCTATAATCGACGCTTTACTTATGCTGTAACAAAAGATCTAACAGAAACCGCCACATTCTCCGATACGGGCGGAAAAATCAAAGTGATTGATAAAGCTGGAGGGGATAAACAAGGAACTGCCGAAAACATACACTATATAGTAATTTCTCACGGTGCGAACGGCAAAGGCACAACGACAAATTCCGGAGTTTTATACGCAAGTTGCTCCGGTCCGGGAAAGGACATAGAAAGCTGCGATAACGACAAGACATTCAATAGTAACTTTGAATCGATAAGCGGCACATATGACCGTGAAGTCAGTGAAGTAGCAGGTCCCAATTATTATGATGATTACATAGGATACGCGACAACAACCGCGCAAGATATCTGGGCTGAACAACCCGATTTGCTGACACCGGATTTATACAACCGGAACGCCGGTAATATCCGTGTAGGAGCATGGGGAGCTGGCCCGCTAAATGGCAACACAGACCCCGAAGCACAATTAGATATAGCAGGAACGACAGCTACACCAGGACACCTGAAGGCTAATCAAGTACAAACAAATAGACTCTGTACCTTCTTTGAAGACGAGTCAGGAACGCCTTACGTAGGATGCACCCCCGCCGGACTAGGTACCCCCGCAAAAGAGGTGTTTGCACCAGTTATCATCGGCGGAGATCCGGACCCTGCAGACGGATTTGCAGAATCTGAAGGAAATGGTATTTACTGTGGAGAGAAAGGATTAAAAGGCATTGCTCATGCTGATGAGCAATGCGGAAACAACCTTCCTGTCGGCATCCTTGCAGTTGACGCAACGACTTGCGGCAATCCGGGATGGGCAGGACGCAAGGTTATATCCGGAGTTCTTATTTGTGAATCCCCTTAACATTAAAAAGCAAGCGAAAACATGAATACACGTAAAGAAACAGATTTAAAAGTTAGCGATCATGGCTTTACTTTGGTGGAGCTATCGATGGTTATTATTATTGTCGGTTTCTTGCTAATTCCATTCATTGGAATGTACTCAAACTACTACAAAGAGAAAAGACTAACAGAATCAAGAGATAATATCCGCGAAGCATCAAGTTACATGTCAAAATTTTTCTCTGCTTCAACCCCATCACGCTACCCCTGCCCCGCAGATCCTGCCCTTCCTGTAACTGATCCTAACTACGGGATAGAAGACTGCACCGCCGGAGGTGCCATTATAACGACTCCAGGAGCGAGAACTGCAGCAAACGTTGTTTATATTGGAGCAATACCGATTACAACCATCCGTAATACTCTTATTGCCGCAGGGCAAGAGGGTATATATGCAGACATCATAACAAGGGACGGCTACGACAATAAATTGACATACGCCGTGACATCTTCCCTTACCTCAGGAGCCACCTATAGGTTCTATGACGGACAAATTACCGCTCTGGATGAATTCGGAAACCCCACCGCAGGCATTAATGATGATGCCCACTTTGTCATCATATCACATGGAAAGAATGGTTCCGGAGCATACGGAGCCTACGGAAATATCGTGCAAGCATGTCCGGCCACTGGACCTGAAAGAGATAACTGCAATGGTGATGCCAGTTTTGTATCGGCGCTCGGCAATTACGAAGGAAACGCAGCCTCTTACATCGATGACGCTTCATATTTTGTAAAGAGTGGAGGCTCGACACTATGGAGCTACGTTGGAGGGACCAACCATATTTTTAACTTGAACACCGGAAACGTAGGAATAAAAAATAGCTCCCCCTCAGAAAAAGTAGACGTAAACGGCATTGTAAGAGCCACAAACAATATAAAAACTGAAGAAATTTGTACAAAAAGCGGTACAAAGTGTTTTGATGTCAACAAGATCAGTGGCTCAGGTTTTTCTTGTGGAGCAGCTACACAGGTTATGGTAGGAATAAGCAACAGCTCAGCGGATTGTGTAACGCCAGCATTTCCTGCTCCGGTTGATACAGATTGCTCGCCCGGATGGGTAATGGGGTTAAGAAGTGATGGAACAATTATTTGCAGCCCTTAATATTATAACAGAGATGCAGAAATATTACTTATAAGGAATAGATCATATGTCTTGCTCATTTATAAAAAATAAAAAAGTTTCAATCGAGATCCCAAGCAATCAATCTGGATATACGCTAATCCAATTAGCTATCGGATTAACAGTTCTGGGGCTACTAATTGGCTCTGCAATGACATTCTATACTCAATATAAAAGCGAGATGGCCATCTCAGAAACCTATGCAAACATAGACACCGCGACAAATGAAATATCCTCATTTTACAAAAGAAATGGACGTCTTCCTTGCCCTGCACAAATAACAGCTCCCAACAACTCTATTAATCATGGCGCCGAAACAGCCTGTACTTCTGGCGCTATTGCTGCCCTGCTTCCCGGACAATGCGCTGGGGGGATTTGTGTTGAAGAATCGGTTCGTGCAGACTTAGGTGGATTAGAAAAGCGAGTGATTGTAGGAGCAGTACCTTTCAGAGCCATCCAGATACCGGAAGATAAAACTTTTGATGGCTACGGCTCTCGAATGGTATATGCCGTAACTATGACCTCAACAGATAATACGACATACAATGAAAACAAAGGCGGAATTGCAGTCAGAGACGCAAATGGGGGATCACTAACCAAAAAAGACGGGGATATTCTTTTCGCTATTATAAGCCCAGGAAAAAGCAAAGTCGGAGCATACTCAAAATATGCAAACCTGACATCTGCCTGCCCAACAGGAGCAGGAGCTCCGCTGGATGCAGAGAACTGTAATGTCGGCTTTGACAGCGGCACGGCGACCAGCACTCAATCCATTTATATCTCAGCGCAAAATTCAACAGCTCCGGGAACAGGATTCTTTGACGACGTCGTCTCGTATTTTTCCAGCTCACCGGATCCTACATGGAGAAGAACAATAGCAGATCCTGAAAATATCGAGGATTTATCAACGAATTTTGTTGGCGCAGGAACCTCTGCTCCTGGTGCAGACCTTAGTGTAGACTCAACAGGCACCAGAGATTCAATTCGTATATATGGACAAGATGGATCAGACGGGAAACTAATGGCTGACCAGATTTGTGATGACACAGGGGCAAACTGTTTCGATCCTATCGTTATTGCCGGAGACAACTCCGTTCCTGGTGAAGGTATGAAATGCGCAGCAGGCTACATGGTTGGTATTGAAAACGGAGCCCCAAAATGTGTGCCACATGTATCTGTAACCTGTGGTCCTGGAGAGGTCTTGGTAGGATTTATTGGAACTGTACCAGATTGTCAGCCAACACCGGTTGTCAGCTGTGGAGCAACGACCATACCATTATGTGGGGGTTCATCATCCCCCATTAATGTCAATCTCCCCAATGGAGCGGATGGGTCATTCTTTCCCGCAGATGGTGTCTCCTTTATCGGGCCAGCCGGCGACGATAATTGCTATACTGCAAATTTCGAATGTACAGGTGGAGCATGGCAAATCAAAGACCAAAGAGGAACCTGTAAAGCTGGCCTAAATTCCGGAACACCAAAATACTATTCAAAATGTAAAAGCTTCATGGGGCACTCGGGAAACCCGTCATCATCGGGAGCCATTGTCCAAGCATTTGACCCTGGCCCGCCCAAAATACCGCTTCTAAAAATTTATTTTGGATGGAAAGGAAAAGTCTATTATCAGAATGTTACAGCCTGTACAAATTCTGGGGTTGTATCCACTTACGACGTATCCGATTGTGATTGTAAAGATGATGATACCACTACTCTAAGCAATCTGTCCTGTCCCCCGCCATATACAGGCGTTAACAAGAGAAAAATAACGTATAAAGCCCAATGCGAATTGGCGGGCAACCCTGTAAACGCGCTTGATTTAGTTCCTTATCCGGCAAACCCTAATGTTACGCCCAAAACTCCTAGAATACACTATGGCTTGAATGCCGGCCCTCCGGATGATTCTGCTTGTTCTTGCGGAGACTCACCAGCATGGGAATTCAAAGACTGTCAACAAGGATTTAAACGGAAGTCGTCCCCGGTTCCCGCCTCATTTGCCTCCCCAGTAGACTCTTGGCCTCCAGATATAAGAAAAGGCGTTTACAGAAAGAAAAATGTTGATGGTTCGACATGTAACGTATCTTATGACTCATGGAATAGTAGCAACTGTGAATGTGATACATCTGTATCCTACAACCAAAATACAACAACCTGTGCCGACCCGGTTTGTGAAGAGCCAAAAACCAATCTGGTAACCATCTCAGGATATCCGGGTGCAGGAAATGTACCGGATGGAAAAGACGTCTTCGAAGTAACCCGGGACCCGGCAGCGAGTTGTACCGTAAAAAGTACACAGATCAAAACTGGGAACTGTACAACCAAAGCCTTTACCTGGGTTGATAACAACAACACAAATGGTAATGCCTACTCTGATCAACAACCCCCGATAAAATCAGGCAGTGCATGCAGTTGTAATGACCACATAAATACAACATCTTCAACAGTCCCGTGTTATAGACCTGCAGATAATAGTAAAACAATATACTTCTGTAAATGTCAGTAATCTAAAAAGCCCCCGCAATGACGGGGGCTTTTTATGGCACAATCAACTTCATATTGCTTTTTTGCGGCGCTGCAGCTATGTCTGTGGCATGGATATGATCACATTTTTAAAGACCATCGGGTATATCGGAACATGGGCCGCTCTGTTCACCGAAGGCGCGTTTTTCTTTGGTATTTTCTTGCCCGGAGACAGCCTCCTATTCCCCATCGGAATATTGGCGGGACAAGACGTCTTTAATCTTTGGGTCATGCTCCCCGGTTGCTTTATCGCTGCCTTCTTGGGAAATCTTGTCGGCTATGAAATCGGCAAGCGGTGGGGGCCAAAAGTTTTAAAATCCAGATATGGGGCAAAATTTATCAAAGAACATCACGTTGAAAAATGCGATCATTTCTTTGAAAAGTACGGAGCCTTCACGGTGGTGATCTCGCGCTTCATCCATTTTGCCAGAACCTTTGTGCCTTTCGCAGCAGGCATGTCGCGTATGGACTATAAACTCTTCGTCGCCTACTCTTCTATCGGAGCCTTACTCTGGGCAACCGGTATTCCGTTATTGGGATATTTTGTCGGAGGTCTAATTCCTGAAGGCAGTATCGACCGTTATTTGCTGCCGTTTATAGCCTGCCTGATTTTGATTGTTGCATCACCGGCAATCATCTCGGCGATTAAGGCGCGCTTTTTTTCAAAAACTTCCGAAATACCTGCAAAGTCTTCGGACTAACATGATGCTCGACACCCTCGGCGTCGAGAGACGCCGTGTGTTCATCTAGCCCCAAAGCCAATAGGAAACGATAAACAACATCGTGGCGTTCCTTACACTCAGCCGCCAAACGCTCCCCCTCAGGCGTCAAAAACAAAGACCGATACGGGCGATTAGTCACCAAGCCCTCTTTATTCAAACGGGCAACAATTTTGTTCACAGTAGCATGAGACACCCCAAAATTAGCCGCTAAATCGACCACTCGCGCTTCACCGCACTCAGTAATTAAATCGGCAATCATCTCGACATAATCTTCTGCCGTCTCGGTCTGATGCGCCTGACGGACATATTCAAAAGCCTCCGCTCTGGATGCGGATACATCCAATTCAGAAACAACTGATTTTTTACGTAGCGATTTTTTCTCGATCATATCCGAACTATGCGTGTTTTTTTGCACCTTGTCAATTTTGTTGCCATGGCTACATTTTATAGTATAGTATAAATATATAAGGAATTACTAAAAACATGACTCCATCCTCCATGCACGAACATCTTCAAGACTTAAGCCTTCCGGAAGTCAACGGAAGCGTGTCCGTGCGCAAACACGGATCATTCTGGAGGAAATTCCTGTCATTCTTAGGCCCGGGCTACTTGGTCGCCGTCGGATATATGGACCCGGGAAACTGGGCCACAGCTCTCGCTGGCGGCTCTCAATTCGGATACACCCTGCTCTCTGTTTGCCTGATCTCGAATATCATGGCCATTCTATTGCAATCCTTATGCGCACGCCTTGGCATAGCCACTGGCCGAGACTTAGCCCAAGCATGTCGCGACAATTATTCAAAACCGGTCTCATTCGTCCTCTGGATTCTGGCGGAACTGGCTATTTGCGCAACCGATTTGGCGGAAGTCATCGGCACAGCCATTGGCCTCTACCTTCTGTTTCACATTCCTCTTGAATGGGGCGTTCTCATTACCGGTCTGGACGTCTTTTTGGTTCTGGCGCTGCAGCGTCTGGGATTCCGCTGGGTCGAGGCCTTTATTATCACGCTCCTGATTGTCATTTTCGGATGCTTCGCTGTACAAATCTGGTTAGCAAAACCCGACCTCATGGGCGTTGTAACGGGCTTTGCACCCTCGACTGAAATCATCACCAACCCCGCCATGCTTTATATTGCTTTGGGGATTATCGGCGCGACTGTCATGCCGCATAATCTTTATTTACATTCCTCAATCGTGCAAACCCGCGCCATCGGCCCTGAAGACAAAGATAAAAAATCCGCCATCCGCTTCGCCTCGTTGGATTCAACCATTGCATTGATGTTGGCACTGACCATTAACGCCTCTATTCTGATTTTGGCTGCCGCAACCTTCCACTCAACCGGTCACGAAGGTATTGCCGAACTCCAAGAAGCACACAGTATGCTCATCCCGCTTTTGGGAACCTCACTGGCGGCAACCCTCTTTGCAGTAGCCCTTCTCTGCTGTGGCCTGAATTCAACAGTCACTGCCACGCTCTCGGGCCAAATCGTCATGGAAGGCTTTATCAATATCCGTGTCGCCCCATGGCTTCGCCGCATCATCACACGCGGGATAGCCATTGTCCCCGCCATGATCGTCACCATCCTCTACGGAGAAAGTGGAACCGCCCAACTCCTCATTTTCTCGCAAGTAATCTTAAGCCTTCAACTCCCGTTTGCCGTTGTCCCGTTGGTGATGTTCACCCGCGACAAAGTCAAAATGGGAAATTTTACAGCCCCCCCATGGATGACCATTTCAGCCGCGATTATCGCTGTTATTCTGATAACCCTGAACATGAAAATGATCTGGGATGTGATGATGGAACTCTAATACGTAGAACACAAGATATTAAAACGCGGAGACTCTGTATCAGGTGCGGCATGCAATCCAAGTACTGTAGTAATAGAGTTGGAAGGTAGACTTTTCTTACCAATTAATTGTCTGGTTTTTTCGTCTTGAACAAATACCCGTGTTGTCTCCCCTGCCAAATGAAGAACTCCGGTTGATAAATGTATAGTTGGTCTTCTGTGATGAGTAGAATTAATGCGGTAATACGTTGAACAATGCGGATAATCGCGAATGCTTCGATTGAAAGTTTCTATCAAAAGGTCTTTAAGTTGAACCAAAGAGGCTGGAAGTTCACGATCAATTTCTTTAAGAGTTTTAGGAGTATAAGATGGCACTTCGCAAACCTTATCGCCACAACCATCATCTGTAAACTCACGATATTTGCTATGCCCTCTGACTGCTGCAAAATAAGAAGCTAAAGTCTCCTGATCGGGCAAAAGATGTTGGGGTATGGGACAAGTAATTGCACGCCCTCCCAGTAACCCAAGCTTATCCTGAATATCATAGAGACAAAAGAAATCCTCAGGTTTATCGACAACCACGACTCCGGCATCTTCCCAATGTTCAATTTCAGGAAGTTGTCTCAACATGTCCAAATAAGTGGAAAAATTTTTCATGCCGAGAACATACACCGCCCTCCAAAAATTATGCAAATAAAATAATCGGTCGAGGCTTAGTTCCACGCCTGATAATATGTATAAAAAACCACGGTCAAACTAATCAATGACATGGGCAAAGAATAGCGCAAAGGGTATCCAAACATAATGTCCTCTCTTTCTTTTTGACTTTGGAACAAGAAAATGTTCTATATTTGTTCTTATAGAACAAACGAGGAACAAATGCAAGCGACTTTTTCACACCCCACCCAAAACGCTTATAAATGGCTATTTCTGGACCTGAACAGCTATTTCGCAAGCGTCGAACAGCAGCTCAATCCTGCCATTCACAATAAACCCGTTGCCGTTGTTCCTTTACTCTCGGACAGCACCTGCGCGATTGCCGCCTCCTACGAAGCCAAACGTCTGGGAATCAAAACGGGAACAAAAATATACGACGCCAAGAAGCTCTGCCCCGATCTGGTGTGCGTTCTCGCCAAACACGACCATTACGTGACCTACCACCACAAAATTCTGGATGAAATCATTCGCCACACGCCGATTGATAAAGTCTGCTCGATTGACGAACTCTCAAGCCGCCTGCCCCCGAATAAACGCTCGAAAGACGCCGCCACTCAACTCGCTCACAGAATTAAAGCAGGCCTCAAAGAACATATCGGCCCTGCCATCACCTGCTCGATAGGTATCGCTCCCAATGCCTTTCTGGCTAAAATCGCAACCGATATGCAAAAACCAAACGGGCTGGTCATTCTGGATGAAACCAACCTGCCTGACCGTCTCTTTGATCTTAAGCTCACCGATCTGCCGGGCATTAATGTCCGCATGGAATATCGCCTCAATAAAGCAGGTATCAGATCAATTGAACAATTCTACAATCTGGCCCCGAAACATGCGCGGGCAATTTGGGGCAGCGTAGATGGAGAACGCTTTTGGTATAAGCTCCACGGCTACGACCTTCCTGAACAGCAAACGCAGCATTCTGTCATCGGTCATTCACGAGTTTTAGACCCCGAACTGCGCGCCCCTGATGCAGCAAAACAAGTTGCACGCCGCCTAACCATTAAGGCCGCAACCCGCCTGCGCCGCATGGAATATTACGCAACCTGCTTTGACCTATCGTTCCGCACCAGTGATAATGAACGCTACGCGACCTCCATAAAATTCTCCCCCTCACAGGATAATTTCACCTTCCTCTCGGCACTCGATAATCTCTGGGCAGCCATGATGTATAAAGCCCGCCCATGGCGACTCAAAAAAGTCTCCGTCACCATCCACGGCTTGTGCCTAAGGGAAGAAATCACACCCGATCTGTTCGACACGACATCCGAACATTTCCAAAAAATTCAGGCGAGAGACAATAAACTCTCAGACGTGATGGACAGCATCAACCGCAAATTCGGCGCAGAAACCATCCGCTTAGGCCAAAGCCCCAAAACAGCAGCAGGTTATGTCGGCACCAAAATCGCCTTCACCCGTATCCCCGACAAGGAGGAATTCGCAGAATAAAAAAATAAATCCCCACTCCGCTTGCATTTTAAAAATGAGAGGCGTAGCCTGAATGGTAAAAATAAGAAAAGAACAGGAGAAAACTATGTCAGGAAACATTCCCGAATGGATGTGCGCGGGCGCGCTGGTCACTTTAAAAAGAGATGACGGAACTGAAACCCCAATCAGATTAGGAAAAATATGGTTCACAAGCAACGGCGTCGCCCATAACAGTGATCAAATGGTTATCGGCGGCGTCTCGGAAGACAACATAGGCCGCTTGAGGCCCCTAACAGGAGACCTTCCTAAAAGAGTAAAAGACGGCGCATGGATCGAAAAGAAAAATGGAGACATACGCCAAATAAAAAGTCACTTTTTCCGCCTATTCCCAGACGATCCTGAAAAAACACTGATGCTTAAATTTCGCGAGGCCAGTAACGGGCACGTGACAAACTACACTGCTCAAAAATACGATCCGGAAACAATGCGCGTTCTAACCAAGAAAGAAGCCAAACCATATCAAAAAGAAATGGATAAAGCTCTACAAGCCATTGAAGAAGAAAAAGAGCGCACTAAAAAATATTGGGCCGACAGACGCAGCATGATAATGCGCGGCGCTCTGGCTCAACTCAGATACTGAAAACCCGCTCATGATCTCGCTGTGGCTGGCTCCAGAAAGTCTATCTCCCTCGCATCCCCGTGCTTGACACGGGGTCTTCGACTCTTCTTCTACCAGCCCCCGCATCCCGTGCGGGGTTACGTTTCCAAGGAACCATAAAGCCTCACGCAGAGGACGCAAAGTTAACGCAGAGGCATCAGAGAAAAAAAGAAACTTCGTCTCTTCGTTCCTTCGCGTAAAACTTAAAAAAGCCCCTGTCGTCATTGCGAGGAGCGTCAGCGACGACGCAATCCAGATGTTCTAATGGATCGCCGCGCGCCTTGCAGACGCTCGCGATGACGGGTAGAGGTTTAAAAACGTTCTTTTTTTCATGCGAAGTCCCGAAGAACCGAAGAAAAACACAATCTATTCCATTTGCAACCCCGTGCCTGACACGGGGTCTTTAACTCCTCTTCCACCAAACCCTTGGTGTCTTGGAGTCTTGGTGGTTTAAAAACAAATGAAACACGGAGAACCAGAGAAACGGAGTTACATTTTTGAAGATATCCGTGTTCATCTGTGGTTTAAAAAACCTATCTCCTTCAAATCAAGGATTTTTGAACGACAGAGTGCGCAGAGATACTCAAAACCTTATAAAAAGAGCATGAACAGGTTCTAAAAACCCGACCGGTTTAGGAAAACCTTACCCGCGAAGATCAGGTAAAGACGGATCAAGAACCAATCGTGGAGAGCTGTGTATGACGCGAACAGTCGAAAGTGCAGCTCCCACCTTTTGCGGTAAAGATAAATCAGAACTGACACCCAGCAAGCTGAACAACATCTCAAACGGATCATCCTCGCTCGGAGAATGAATAACGCGAAGCTGCGCCCGCGAAGCCAAACCATGATCCAAAGCAATCTGGTCCAGCACATCATTCAATCCGCCAATCTCGTCAACCAATCCTTTTTCTTTGGCCTCTTGCCCTGTCCAAACATGCCCCTTGGCAACGGCCTCCGCCTGCTCTTTTGTCATCTTGCGCCCCGTGGCAACGCGATCAATAAAGTGGTCATAAACATTATCCAGCGTCAATTCAAACTGCTTTTGCTCAGAAGCAGAGAACGGCGTATTCATAGACATCATACCGGAATTTTTGCCGTAACTGACGCTTTCCCAATGCACATCATACTTATTCCACAACCCTTGCAGGTTAATCTTACCACCGACAACGCCGATAGAACCGGTCAAAGTCGCATCCATCGCATAGATTTTTGTAGCGCCTGCTGAAATCCAGTATCCACCGGATGCCGCCATGCTTCCCATTGAAACATAAACAGGTTTTTTCTTGGACTCCTGCGCCCAAGCAATCGCGCGCGCAATAGTCTCGGACGCCGAAGGCACACCCCCAGGAGAATTAACCCGAACGACAATGGCCTTAATCTTCTTATCGCGCGCAGCACGAATAATAGCATCAGCAATATCATCCGCACCGACCAATTGCTCCTCAAGCCCGTAAGGAGACCTCCCTCCGGAAGAACCGCTGACAATCATCCCATCAACATGAACAACCGCAACAGATGTCTTTTTCCCTCCCAAAAGATCGGCGTCAAATTTCTCATGCGCCAAAGCTTTGGAATAATTATCCAAGGACATGATTTTGGAAGACAAATAAACCTCTTTCAAATGAGCATCCAAAACATCTTCATAATCCATACGATCAATCAAACCTGACTCCAGAGCAGCACGATCCGTATGCATTCCCAAGTCCAACAACGCATCAAAACTTTTTGAAACTTTGGAGCGATCCGCCTTAATAGGTCCAACCAACTGACCGGACAGAGTATCAATAACCCCCTGCGTTTCCTCACGCGAAGCCGCACTCATTTTGCTGGAGGTCAAATGCTCCATAGCATTTTTATATTCTTTGCGCTGAAAAAACTGAGCCTCAACACCATATTTTTCCATTACATCTTTAAAGAACGGCTTCTCGGAATTAATTCCACCAACAGCCACAACACCAACAGGCTGCATCCAAATCTCATCGAAAGCAGACGCCAGATAATACAGCCCCAACCCATACCCGGAACCACCATAAGACTCGGAATAAATATAGGCTTTCTTGCCCAACGTTCTGAAATGCATTACCGCTTCGCGCAATTCCTGAAGCTGGGTGATATTATATCCAGCATCACTCACCCGAAAGACAAGAGCTTTAACCCGAGGATCATTTGCTCCCTGTTCCAAAGCATCCAGCATCGCATAAAACGTCAACCCGCGATCTCCAAGCCCCAGCAACTCCATATACTCGGAAGTTCCGCTTTCTTCAGGAACAGCTCCCTCCAAATGCAATCCCAGTATGACTTGCTTTGGAATCTGCGGAACGGATTCTTTCCCGGATTGTAAAGCCGAGAGGACACCAATTAAGGCAGAAAACAAAAACACGGCACCGATAACCATGCAGGTTCTCTTTAAAGCCGTCCATAAAATGCGCCCGATAGAAAAACGTTTTCGCATAGGAACAGAAGAAGTTTTAGGAACAGGATTATAAACGACCGTACGGCCTTTCAACCAATGGTGATGAGACATGAAGCAACCAAATGATGTTACGGGTTCAACTTTCCGAAACTATACACTAACCACTCTTCACTATCTACTCTAAAGACATTGCGCCTTATGACGTAACCAGTGATCCGCCAAAACACATGCCATCATAGCCTCGACCACAGGAACACCGCGAATACCCACACACGGGTCATGGCGACCTTTAGTGATAATATCGGTTTCATTGCCGTAAACATCAATAGTCTGGGTTGGAATTAAAATAGAGCTGGTGGGCTTAAACGCAACGCGCGTGCAAATATCTTGCCCCGTGGAAATACCACCGAGAATTCCGCCTGCATGATTGCTGAGAAAAGCAGGATTTCCCTCCTCATCAATTCGGATTTGATCAGCATTTTGTTCCCCACCCCATTCGACCGTTGCAAACCCGTCACCAATCTCGACCCCTTTGGCCGCATTAATAGACATCATCGCCTTGGCAATATCGGCATCCAGCTTGTCATACACAGGAGCGCCAAGCCCCGCAGGAAGCCCACTGGCGACACACTCGACAACCGCTCCAATGCTTGAACCGCTCTTGCGGATTTCGGACAAATACTCTTCCCACTGGTCAATCACACCGATATCAGGGCAAAAGAAAGGATTACGAGAGACTTCCTCCCAATCCCATTGATCCCGATTAATATGACGTCCCCCGATTTGTGTAACAGCCGCACGAATAGAAACCTCGTCTCCCAATTGATCGGCAAGAACACGACGCGCCACGGCCCCCGCCGCCACACGACACGCGGTCTCACGCGCAGAAGATCGCCCGCCGCCGCGATAATCACGGACGCCATACTTTGCACGATACGTATAATCTGCATGGCCGGGACGAAACTTGTCCTTAATTTCGGAATAATCTTTAGACTTTTGATCGGTATTTTCAATCATCAAAGAAATCGGAGTGCCCGTTGTCACACCTTCGAAAACGCCTGATAAAATTTTAACCAGATCAGCTTCCTGACGTTGGGTCGTAAATTTGGATTGTCCTGGTTTGCGTTGATCCAGAAAAACCTGAATATCGTCTTCACACAAAGCAATACCAGGCGGAACACCGTCTACCACAACACCAATCGCAGGCCCGTGACTCTCTCCCCAAGTCTGATATTGAAACAAAGTACCAAATCTGTTGCCGCTCATTTTGAAATCCTCAACTAAAAAGATAAATCCACAATATCAGACATATCATTAAAGACAATCCCGCTCATCCCCAAAGATCGTGCCACTTCTATGTTCTTGGGATGATCATCAATTAACACAATATCACATGGATCAACCTGCAACGCCTCAATAACATAATCAAAAAACTCAATATCGGGCTTTTTATAACCAATATCGGCAGCATAAAACATGTTCAAAAACCAGCTTTTCAAATCCATATTATTCCATAGATAATCGGCCCTACGATGCTCCTGATTAGTCGCTAGATAAAATTGCTGGTTTTCACCACTATTTTTATCAACCCAATCCAGAAAATCATGGTTAATGCATGCATCTTTTTGAAGCCAGTAAGAGATCACATCCTCTGGATTTCCAACAAATCCGACCTCGGGAAGAACCTTGGCAAGAGCGAGTTCGACTGGAACTTTCCCGACCACTACATCAGGAAACAGATCAAAAAAGAATTTTTGCTCAAACTCTTTCGGACAAATTCCCAAATCTTCTTTCAAATCGGTCATCCATGACACTTGCCGTGCAGGATTATAATGAAATCCATGAACAACAACACCATCAACATCGCAAAGAATATGCTTCATGCCAAAACCCCTTCGTGTTTTTAGTGTCTTAGTGGTAAAAATAAATTACTCACTTCAAATGCACGGCTTCTTTTTGGGCACTCAATGTCCCGTGATCTATAACCGCAACCGTCAACCGTGAAATGGCAACGCGCTTACCCGTCGCTTCTTCGGTCATATCCGTTTGCCAGACCTGAGTCCTGCGCCCCAAATGAAGCGGCTTACAAACCCCGATCACATGCCCTTCCGTCACCGCCCGAATGTGATTACAATTTATTTCCAAACCGACCGCCCGAAATAAATCCGGATCAATCGTCATCCACGCAGCAACACTTCCCAAAGTCTCTGATAAGACACACGACGCTCCACCGTGCAAAATCCCGAAAGGCTGGGTAGTCCGATGATCGACAGGCAACCGCCCCGATAAGAAATCTTCACCAACCTCTAAAAATTCAAACCCGACATGCTGCCCCATATTGGCATTGCGCATGCCTTCCAACGTTTCAAGCGAATAAGGTTTGAACCATATCATATTATTTCCCTCAAATCTTTTTCTATGGACTGACGAAATCCTTCTCCCAAACTGTTCCAGTCCATCACATCAACCGAAAACAACAACGGAGACGCTTTCAAAAGCTCCTTGATATCAAGAATATCAGTCATAGAAATTTTATGATCAGATTTAAGAACAACATCCAGATCGGATACAGGCTTGGCATCTCCGGTTACACGGGATCCAAACGCATAAAGTTTAGCATCCGGACAAATCAAAGACACAATCCCTTTGATAATTTTTATATCTTTATCCGTTATGTCGATCATATCCATCTTTCATAGCCTGCAACAAAAGACAGGCATCCTTATAGAAAGGCGGTACAACAGCATAGACATCCTGTGCCGTTTCAAGGTTATATGTATGTGACGTCAAATTACGTTTCTCGAGATATAATATCCACGGGCCAACATCCGCAACCACACCATATCGTGCCGCCTTTCTGAAAAGCTCTCGTGTAGCAGCTTCATCAAGTTGATAAACAACCTTCAAAAATCGCTTAAGAGTCTTCCATGACAACTCAACACAATATTCGAACCGCTGTATAGTGGCATCCCGAACCAGATCGCTATAAGGCATATCCAGAACTTCTTTAAGAGACATCAGAGCCTTTTCATACGACTCGAAAACAATCTCACCCCGTTCTGCCATACCTAAGCCGCCTCGTCGGATTTCTTCGGAGCAATGCTTTCAAGAAGTTGGGCCGTCTCAGCAGCACTATCAATCGCAACCATACCGACCGTATGATATCCCGCATCAACATGCAGAACTTCACCGGTTACACCAGCGCCCAAATCAGACAGCAAGTACAAACCTGAATTTCCGACATCTTCAATCGTGACGTTACGTTTGAGTGGGGAGTTCAACTCATTCCATTTCAAGATGTAACGGAAATCACCGATACCGGATGCCGCCAATGTTTTAATCGGGCCTGCAGAGATCGCATTCACGCGAATATTGTCTTTACCCAAATCAGTTGCAAGATAACGAACAGAGGCTTCCAACGCTGCCTTAGCAACACCCATAACGTTATAATGCGGCATCACGCGCTCGGCACCATAATATGTCAGAGTAAGCAACGACCCTCCCTCTTTCATCAAAGGCACGGCACGCTGGCAAACAGCAGTGAAAGAATAAACGGAGATGTCCATCGTCTTCAGGAAGTTGGCACGAGTGGTATCCAGATACAATCCGTCCAATTCTGTTTTGTCAGAGAACGCAATCGCGTGAACAACGAAATCCAGCTTGCCCCATTTTTCTTCAATGGCTTTGAATGTAGCATCAATAGACGCTTCATCGGTCACATCACAAGGAACAAGGATATCAGAGCCGACTTCTTCAGCCAAAGGGCGAACGCGCTTTTCCAACGCCTCACCTTGATATGTGAATGCCAGCTCAGCTCCTTGAGCATGGGCAGCCTTGGCAATTCCCCAAGCGATGGAACGATCATTGGCAACACCCATAATCAGGCCTTTTTTACCGGCCATTAAAGAAGAAAAAGTCATGTACTACCCTTTATATATATAAACTTGGTCAATCCTATCGAAATCGTTGTCATCCTACACGTTTCTGGCAAAACGTCCAGAACGAACACGCATAATTACATATTTCATTAACCTTCTACTGCTAGGATAGGGCAAGCTCTCGTCCTGAAAGACAAAACGGGAGCATCCGGGTATGGAAAATGGATATAACACTAGAAAAAACACAGAAATTTTGCGAACGTTATTCGGAAGATCTGAGGGCTATTTTCCCGAACACTGACCTACGCTTTATCTTGCATTATCGCGGACAAAAGGGCGAACAAATCAATAAGCTCCTTCCCCAAATTCAAAACCATCCGGCCTATGACGAGGCCTGCTCCCTTTTAAAATTCCGAGGCCCAGGCCATGATAATTCGGCATTTCTGGGAATGGTTATCGGATTCAGAAAAAGCATGCTGGGACTAAAGAAGTCACCGGAATGTATGGCGTTTATTTCCATCAACATGAATCAACACAAAAACGAAGAAGAATTATATTTTGCGATTCACAGCCTAACGGCACACTTTCTTGAAACGGTTGATTTTTACACCAGAAAACATGCCGGAGCACAAAGCAGTCAAATACTGCAACCAAAAAGAAACAACATCGCCACTTGCCGCATGAATTTGAAAGCGGATGTCTACAGCGTGCTACAAATGTCTAATCAGGGATATGAATCTGCGCCGCAAAAACTGGCGCAAAGAAGAGCCATGGAAGCCCTCACTCCCCAAACAACCCATCCCGAAGAATTCCCCTACCCGATTTCTCTGGATGTAACAGATTTTGCTCTGAAAAAATTTATCGGAGCAAAGAAACGCTCAGCGATCAACACGGCCTATACCTTGGCACGCCATGTTGCAACAAGCTTCGATGCGGAAAATATTGAAACATGGATTGGTCTGGTAAATCCCGCGCAAACTATGGCATGGAGCGGCTATCGCCCAAGTCAAATTTTGGCGGCAGCCATCAACAGCTCCAGCAATCCGTTTTTGAAATCAACAGCCCATATGCTCTCTGAAATTCTGGATATCGAACCGGCTCCACTGGAAACACTGCAAGGCGGATATAACCCCTACGCGCTTCCTGAAGTTAATCATATCGAGCATGAACGGTCGATAGAAGAAACATTTGAAATGGTTTTGATTCATGCGATGGAAGCCGACAGCCACTTGCCTCTAATTCATGTGGCAAACAACCAGAATGAAGGCCTGCTCAAAGGGCGTTTTTCAGGATGGTGTGCGCATGCGCTCCAATCAGCAGCCACAGCCTACACCAACGCATCAATGCGCGGTATGCCAAGCGAACAAGCCGCACGTCTGGAATTTGAAAGTGCAAAACTGCAAACAGGCTGGCGTGAATTAAATGCGATTGGAGGCCATATCACAGACATGCAAAAAAATGGCGAAGTCGTAACCTTGTCTGGAGTTGCCTCATGGTGTGAGCACAACCCTCAATTCAAAACAATTGTTGAGTCGCTAAAGATCACAATGAGTGATCCGGGCTATAACAAGAAACTTGAAGCAACAGTAGAAATGCCACATCTGGGGCCAAACGCCGCGCCATCCGCAGCACCAAAAGCCCAACCAAGAATGGCGCCGCAAGCAGCCCCTCAAATGGCAGCAGCCCCGTCTCTTGGCATGGGAGGCGGCATGGGAGGCGGCATGGGTGGAGGAATGGCGATAGGCGGAACGGTTCCTCATCATCCTCAAAAATCCACAACACCCTCCCATCTTGACTTCAACGAAGAAGCCGAAGAAAAGCATTAAAAAAAGCCCCGCAAACAGCAGGGCTTTTCTACAATAAATCAAATAAACTTACTGAACAATCTGCCAAGTACCATCTGGGTTTTGGCAAGCTGTGCCGTAACCTGTTTGCTGACGACCATCTACATAGATAGTCTGGCTATATTCACGGCAGTAACGACCGGAAGTATTGCTGTATCCTTCTTTGGTCGGAGTAACAGTTCCGGAGTGACCGCTATCTGGGTTATTCCAGCTAATGGTCTCACCAACAGGAGCTGCATAAGCTTTGCTTTGCGCTTGGTTGGCATACATCATGTCAGCCTGATCAAGGGACTTACCCAATTCGCTACCAATCAAAGACCCAAGCAACGCACCAACACCAACACCAACCAACTGGCCTGTGCCTTTACCAAACTGGGCACCGGCTACACCGCCGAGAATTGCACCAGTGGCAGAGCCAACCATTTGTTTGTTACCCGTATTTTCCATACACGCAGTCATGGTGAAGGAGACAAGTGCGAGCAACACTAAAAATTTCATTTTCATCTTCCGGTTCCTTTCGGTAAATAGACTTATCCGCTTTTGCGGTTACTCAAACAACGGAACTATATAGACAGTTCCCCCGCGAGAGAACAACATTAATTAAATTTTTTTCGGGAAAAGAAAAGATGAAGCAATATGTCAACTGAATTCAAAGAACATCCAATCCATCTCTTTGGCGAATGGTTTAACGCAGCGCAAGAAACAGAGACCTCCGATCCGGATGCAGCATGTCTGGCAACAGTAGATCAGGACGGCCTCCCCAACGCGCGCGTGATTTTGGTTCGTCACTTTGACGATAATGGGTTTTGCTTCTTTACCAACTACGACAGCACCAAGGGACAAGAATTAATTACGCGTGGCAAAGCCGCACTTAACTTCCATTGGAAGAGTAAAAAGCGTCAGGTTAGAATTCGCGGAACAATTGAAAAAGTATCCTCAGTGGAATCCGACGAATACTACAACAGCCGCCCGCTCGGCAACCGCATCGGAGCGTGGGCCTCCAAACAATCCCACCCTCTGGAAAGTCGAGATACGCTTATTAATCGCGTCAAAGACTTTGAAGACAAGTTCGGAGAAACCCCACCCCGTCCGGAACATTGGGGAGGTTTCCGCCTTATCCCGCAAGAAATCGAATTCTGGGAAGAAGGAGAATTCCGCCTCCATAACCGCAAGCAATATAAAAACAGCAACGGAACATGGGTGCTAACAACCCTCTACCCGTAAATTATTTTCAATATTTTCTTGACTCGAAAACCCGCTTTGCGCCAAAGTAAAGGTCCGAAGCGGGATTTGAGGGGTAGCTTGCACCGCTTTATAATAAATTGCTAAAGCACTATGGCTCATTTCCATACACCCCATTAAAAACGAAAATTTTTTATTGAGGGTAACATGAGCATAAACACTTTTGGTGCGGTAGCATCATCTCCTGTAAATTTTAATCCGAACAGAAGACCTCGCATTGTCTTGATCAACATCATGGACAACGCCGAAGGCACAGAAAAACACTTCGTCAAAACTTTGCAAACCGCGCATCCTGAAGCAGAGATTGTTTTATGCAGAATGGCGTGTGCCAAAAAAGACGCGAAATATTTCCTCGAACAAGATTACCTCTGCTCCGATAGATATCAGGACTGGCAAGAGGTCATCGGTCGTGACTATGTTGATCTGGTGATTGTAACAGGAATCAATCGTGGCAAATTGACCTACCAAGACATGGCCTCACAATATAAAGGCTTCTGGAATGAGAGCTGCTCTCTATTCCGCAAATTACAACACGCGACAAGATCAGGACAGGTGGGACACGCCACGCTCGTCTGCTGGTCAGCCTTTGCAGCCATGAAAGATTTGTACAGCGTCGATAAACAAATCCACCCGAAAAAATTCTACGGCCTTTTCAAACATTACCTGCCGGAAGAACCGCATCCCTTATTGGCTGGCATTGAAGACCGTGAAATTCTTATTCCACAATCTCGTTATTCCTACATGGATGAAGAAGAATTAAACGCAGCCATTCGCGCACACGACGGAACAGTTGCCTTGAACGGCCCCGATGGCCCGGCTTTGTGGACGCTGGAAAGCGGGCGCATATCTTGTATCATCAACCATCCGGAATATAGCATCGACACACTCTCTCGCGAATATGCCAAAGGCGTTGAAAAAGAAGGCTCTGACTTCGAACTTCCTCAAAATTACGACCTAAAAGACATCCAACGCCACACAGAAACCTTTGAACGATTAAAAACCCTCAGCCCCCTGCTCTATAGAAATATTATTATCCACGCTTTAAGTGTGCGCCCATCACAACCTAAACCCGCCCAACATCTAGAAAACCAGGGCGAAATCGCTTTCATGCCCCTTGGGGAACAAGTCAGTTACGGTTAAATCTTGTCTTATATTGTAAAATCTCCTAAACCTAGGAGAGTATACATTTATTGCATAGCAACAGAGACATGAATATGACCAATTGGACCCCCGAAAGCTGGAGATCAAAACCCGCAAAGCAACTTCCGACCTACGGAGACAACAAAGCCACTTTGGAAACAGCGGAAACAGAACTGCGCCGCATGCCTCCACTCGTCTTTGCAGGGGAAGCCCGCGCTTTGAAAAACCAACTCGCAAAAGCATCCCAAGGGGAAGCCTTTGCCCTAATGGGGGGAGACTGCGCTGAGAGCTTTGCGGAATTCGGAGCCAACAAAATCCGCGATACATTCCGCGTGCTACTTCAAATGTCTGTGGTTATGACATTTTCCGGATCAATTCCTGTGATTAAAATGGGACGTATGGCAGGACAATTCGCCAAACCACGCTCCGAAGACACCGAAACAAAAGACGGCGTAACATTGCCAACCTATCGCGGCGACATCATTAACGGTATCGAGTTTTCTGAAGAAGCCCGCAGACCTGATCCGAACCGTATGCTCCGCGCTTATAACCAATCAGCAGCAACCCTCAACTTACTGCGCGCTTTCGCGTATGGCGGATATGCTGACCTTCACATGGTCAACAAATGGAACTTGGATTTCGTCACCGACAGCGAGCAAGCCGAGAAATACAAAAAACTCTCCCATCGCATTGAACAAGCTCTCGACTTTATGACAGCCTGTGGAATGACCGGAGAGAAAATCCCGCATATTCTGAAACAAACCGATTTCTATACCTGTCACGAAGCGCTTCTCCTTCCCTATGAAGAAGCCCTAACCCGCGTCGATAGCGTCACAGGCGACTGGTACGATTGCTCTGGCCACTTGGTTTGGATAGGTGCTCGCACCAATCAAGAAGATCACGCTCAAATTGAATTTGTTCGCGGCATTAAAAACCCGATTGGCATGAAATGCCCACCAACCGTCCAACCGGATGAATTGATCCGCCTGATCGATAAAATCAATCCGGATAACGAAGCGGGTCGCCTGACTTTGATTTCTCGCATGGGCGCAGGAAAAGTCTTCGACCACCTCCCTGCTTTGGTCAGAAAAGTCAAAGACGAAGGCCGTATCGTCACATGGGTATGTGATCCGATGCATGGTAATACGACCAAATCATCAACAGGATACAAAACCCGCCAATTCGATTCCGTCATGAGCGAAGTCAAAGATTTCTTTGCCGTGCATAAAGCCGAAGGCACAATTCCGGGGGGTGTTCATATTGAAATGACAGGACAAAACGTGACGGAATGTGTCGGCGGCCTACAGGATATTCGCGAAGAAAATCTGTCTGACCGATACCACACCCATTGTGATCCGCGCCTTAATGCCTCTCAATCTTTGGAAATGGCATTCCTGATTTCAGATGAATTAAAAGCAATCCGCAAAGACAGAAAACAAAATATTCTGAACTTGGCAGCGGAAGAATAAAAACAATGTCAGCTTTGGAAAACCTGCGCTTTACAATCGCGCAAATAAACCCGAGCGTTGGCGATCTGGATGGGAATCTGGATCGCATCCTCTCGGTTTGGAAAGACAATGACCAAAGCAGCGACCTCATTATTTTTTCTGAAATGGTTTTAACGGGCTACCCGCCGGAAGATCTTCTGCATAAATCCGCCTTTATCGACACATGCGAAGAAAAAATCGAATATCTTATCGAACAGTCTTTAACCAAATCCTCTGCCATTCTAATCGGCGCGCCTTACAGAATTGACAATAAGCTTTATAACGCAGCCCTAATGATTGATAACGGCAAACTCAAATCCGTCACCGCAAAACACCATTTGCCGAACTATGGCGTCTTTGATGAAAAACGCTACTTCACACCATCATCAGAAACCAAAGCCGCAGAATTTCGCGGTACAAAACTAGGTATCATGATTTGTGAAGATATGTGGTTTGATAACATTGCAAACGACCTCAAAAAACAAGGCGCAGAAATTCTGATCTCGGTCAACGGCTCTCCGTTTGAAATCGGGAAGCTGACCGCCCGTGACCTCCAAGCCCGCGCCCGTGTTGAAGAAACAAATTTACCTCTGATTTACGTCAACCAGATCGGCGGGCAAGACGATCTGGTTTTTGACGGAACGTCTTTCGTCCTCGATGCAAACGGAACAAAAATTCTAACCTGCAAATCATTTGAAGAAGATGTTTGCCCACTCTCATCTCATTCTGAACGCAGTGAAGAATCTCCCTTAAAAGAAGAACTTCTTTTCCGTGCCACCTCTTTAGGCCTCAAAGACTACATGCGCAAAACAGGACAAAAGAAAGTCCTGATCGGCCTTTCAGGCGGCGTAGATAGCGCCTTGGCCGCAGCCATAGCAGTTGACGCCATCGGTGCAGAAAATATCCACGCCGTCATGATGCCGTCAGAATTCACATCCCAAGAAAGCCTCGATGACGCAGCTCTATGCGCCAAAAATCTTGGAATTTCTTACGAAATTGTCCCGATTAAAAACATGGTTGCAACCTTTATAAAAGACCAACCCGAAACCACTGGCCTCGCCCACGAGAATTTGCAATCGCGTTTGCGCGGTGTCATCCTGATGACAAAATCGAACATGACGGGTGCAATGGTTGTCACAACAGGAAACAAATCCGAAATGGCCATGGGCTACGCCACATTGTATGGCGATATGTGCGGCGGATATAATCCGCTTAAAGATATGTACAAAACCACCGTCTATAAAATCTGCGATTGGTACAATCAAACGCACGACAAAAAAATTCCGCAAAATATCATCACCAAAGCCCCGAGCGCAGAACTGCGCCCCGACCAAAAAGATCAGGACAGCCTTCCGCCCTATGAAATTCTGGATGCCATCCTCGAATGTCTGATTGAAAAAGACTTGTCTGTATCTGGGACAATAGAAAAAGGCTTCGATAAAGACACCGTTGAAAAAGTCGCGCGTCATCTCAAAATTGCCCAATATAAACGCAACCAATCGGCCCCGGGGCCGAAACTCACCCCCCGCGCCTTTGCCAGAGAACGCCGCTACCCGATCTCAAACGGCTATAAAGGCTAGCCACGTCATCCCTAATGTCTTTCATTAAAATCCCCCCTCTCGTCATTCCCCGATTTATTCGGGGAATCTATACAAAAATGGATCACCCGAACAAGTCGGGTGATGACGGCCTATCTATAGTTAGCCCCACCACCCACTAACCACTAACAACTAGACACTTTTCCCCATTGAATCCCAACCAAAAACCCGCTAAAACAAGACTATTATGACAGAACAAATCCGCGTCCGCTTCGCCCCTTCCCCAACCGGCATGTTACACATTGGTAACGTCCGCACCGCATTCATTACTTGGCTGTTTGCTCAAGCCAACAAAGGATATTTCCTTCTCAGGATTGACGATACCGATTTGGAACGCTCCAAACCGGAATATGAAGCAGCCATCTATGAAAGCCTGACATGGCTGGGTATGAGCTGGGATGAGCTAGCCCACCAGAGCAAACGCCTTGACCGTTATGCAGAAGTCATCGAAAAACTAAAAGCCGATGGCCGCCTCTACGCCTGTTACGAAACACCTGAAGAATTGTCTCTCAAAAGAAAGTCACAACTCTCTCAAGGTATGCCGCCGATTTATGACCGTGGCGCACTGAAACTAACCGCAGAACAAATCGCAAAATACGAAGCCGAAGGCCGCAAGCCGCACTGGCGCTTCCTGATGAAAGATGAACCGATCATCTGGCAAGACCTCATCCGCGGCGAAGTTCGCTTTGAAGGAAAAGACATTTCCGACCCTGTGCTGATCCGTGAAGACGGCTCACCGCTCTACCACTTATGCTCCGTCATTGATGACGCAGATTTTGGGATGACGCACATCATCCGCGGCGAAGACCACGTTTCAAACACCGCAGCCCACTTGCAAATGTTTGACGCCATCGGCTTCAACCGTCCGCAATTGGCACACTTGCCGTTGCTCTCTGATCCGGAAGGCGGAAAACTCTCGAAACGCTTGGGCGCACTCAGCATCATCCAATTGCGTGATGAAGTCGGCCTTGAACCGCTTTCGATTTGTTCTCTGCTCGCACGTCTCGGAACATCCGACCCGATTGAATCCTTTGCCTCACACGCACCGTTAATTGAATCATTTGATATTTCAAAATTCGGACGCGGCACACCTAAATTTGACCAAGAAGAACTCTTGCGCCTCAACTCCAAACTCATCCATGAGCTGGATTATTCAGCCGCAAAAATCCGTTTGGCACAAATCGGACTGGAAGAAGTCACAGAAGACTTCTGGAACGTTGTCCGCCCGAACTTGGAAAAAATCACCGACATCAAAGACTGGTGGACGGTCGCCAACGGCCCTGTTACCCCAGTGGTCAATGACAATGAATTTGCCGCCAAAGCGATTGAATTGATGCCGCCTGCCCCATGGACACCGGAAACATGGAAAGAATGGACGGGTGCAATCAAAGCTGAGACAGGCCGCAAAGGCAAAGAACTGTTCATGCCGTTACGCCAAGCCCTGACGGGAATGGATCACGGCCCTGAACTCGGAGATTTGCTACCGCTCATCGGCCCTGAAAAAGCCAAAGCGCGCCTATCCAAACAAGCTGCATAACCTCTTCCCTCATTGCAAGAAGGACAATCCAGTAGAATAACTGAAGTACTTCGTTGTTAAAGTTCCGTGCAATGATGATTTTGCTATAATCAATGACTATTATTGGCTATACGAACCTGGCGTTACATTGACTAAAGCCAAAAAGAGGACTAGACTACCACTGTAAAAAAACAGGAGAATCAACCATGAGTGAGACCTTAGTTGGAATTATGAACAATGAAAGCTCAGCGCTCGACCCCAAGCTAATGAGAGAAATCATTAATAGCCTAGGTGAGGAAACCGCCTATCCTCCGGTTCGTCACATGGTACGGGATTGGAATCCAGCTTTTGGCAGCTGTGTTCCGGCTACTGTTGTATACATTGCAATTAAAGAGTTAGAAGACAGCGACTCAGTAATGAAAGCATTTCTGGTTCGCGATCTTGAACAAGAAGGCACTCCAATCGAGGCTCACTTTGTCATGACAGATGGAAAGAGCTGCGTTGTGGATTTCACTCCGGCAAAACACGGAGAAGGCGAGTTCGCTCTTTATTCTGACCAAGAGACTTCGGAACTGATCGAGGACATGCTAAGTGAAGAAACCCTGCCGCAAAGGGTTGGTGTAGTTCTGGAAAGAATTGGGTCACAATATGACGTAGACTCAATTTTTACCGCCTTCCGCAGGGCGCTGAAAAAAGGCGGAGCCGCAGAAATGGATAGAAATAAGGTCAAAGAGACTCTAGTTGAGTTTTGGCAACATAGAATTTGATTTGTAAAAAATCCCCCGATCATAAATCGGGGGAAATATCCAACACCATAGGAATTCTTGAAAATATTACTCGGCGAACTGTAATCGATCCATACGGGATTTGAGCATCATCGCGAGCTTTCTACCGTCTTCTTCCGAAGCTTCAGGCCAGAAAGACTTAATAGAGTTTTTATAGGCATTCATACGTTGACCGAATAACTGATCAAAAAGGGTCATCTTACGAGCCGTATCCAAACGAGAAAACGCAGCATACACATCAAAATTAGCAGTAGAATGCTCCTCGACCTGAGGCGCAACCTGTTGTTCATTGGCAGTCATATCAGCATGATCCATGGCAATCGCTTCCATATCTCCCCCTTCTCCTTTCAGAGTTCTTCTCTTTCGAGACGAGATAACTAAATTTCAAATATGAGCTATGCTGTTAATATATCGTTAACCTTTCAAAAAGTCAAATATTTGATAAATTTCAAATCGCATTACAGGCTTTTTTAGAAAAAAGATTGTATTTTTCAAACTCTTAGGTAAGGTTCCCTTCATCAAAAAATTGGAAAAAACATGACAGGAACCAACAGAAAGTCCCTCGACCCCGCCTTGGTCAACGCTCCCCAACCAGTGATCGTGTTGGTTAATCCACAAATGGGTGAAAATATCGGAGCCGCTGCGCGTGCCATGCTCAATTGTGGCCTATGTCACCTACGGATTGTTAATCCGAGAGACGGCTGGCCCAACGAACGAGCCAACGCCATGTCCTCAGGGGCTTTGGAACTTATGCCTCCCGTTGAAGTTTTCGAGAACCTTGCCGACGCTTTAGCAGATTGTCAGACAGTGTACGCGACAACGGCACGTCCCCGCGATCTGGTGAAACCCGTTTTGACACCGCGCTTTGCGGCCGAAGATATGGCTTCAGCTACCCAAAACGGCGAAAAGACAGCCATCCTATTCGGCGCAGAACGTGCAGGTCTTTCAAACGATGAAGTCGCCTTCGCCCATAAAATCATAACCATCCCTCTAAATCCGGGATTTTCAAGCCTCAACCTTGGCCAATCCGTCCTGCTCGTCACCTATGAATGGTCTCAAATCGTCTTTAAGGCCGCCGAGGAAACCTTACCCACAGGCAAAAGTGAAATAGCCACCGGAGATGAATTTGAAAATTTCTTCACGCGCCTAGATCAAGAATTGACCAACGCGCGCTTCTATCGCGTCGATGAAATGAAAGATATAATATCAAGAAATATCAAATCGTTATTTCAAAGAGCTAAACCGACAAATCAAGAAATAAACACCCTCCACGGCGTCCTGACAGCGCTCATTAGCAAAAAATAAAAACCGCCCCATCGGGCGGTTTAGAATCTCCAAGGGAGATAACAGGGTTTTCGTTTGGCCAGACGCAAGGCGCGAAGTGTATAAAACATACACGAGCAACGAAACAACGCCGCCAAACGGAAACGATGGACTCTCCCTAGCGGGAATAGTATTCGATAACCAAATGCGGTTCCATTTGAACAGGATATGGAACATCTTCCAGTTTAGGGACACGAACAAATGTCACTTTGAAACCTGCTGCATCTTCAGCCAGATATTCAGGAAGATCACGCTCACCGGATTCACGAGCAGCCATAACCATAGGCATTTGACGTGATTTTTCACGAACTTCAATAACATCACCTTCTTGAACTTGGTAAGAAGGAACATTAACGCGTTTTCCGTTCACTTTCACATGACCGTGGCTTACCAATTGACGGCTAGCAAATACGGTAGGAACGAATTTCGCACGGTAGCAAACTGCATCCAAACGACGCTCAAGCAAACCGATCAAGTTTTGAGAAGAGTCACCACGAATGCGAACAGCTTCAAAATAGTAAGCACGGAATTTTTTCTCGCCGATAGAACCGTAATAACCTTTCAGTTTTTGCTTGGCGCGCAACTGGATACCATAGTCAGTTGGCTTGCCACGGTTTGCACCGTGTTGGCCTGGGCCTGTTTGACGGAGGTTATAAGGTGATTTTGCACGACCCCAAAGGTTACAACCCAAACGACGGTCAATCTTATGTTTAGCGCTAAGACGCTTACCTGCCATAGCAGTTCTCCTATTTTTCTTTTTGTTGTCCTGATCTCCCGTCATCGGGATTGGCAAAAGCCTGTAAACAAGCAAATCCAACGCTCGAACCATTCAAGCTTCTCAGGAATGGCGGGAATATAGGGATTCTCACAGGAATGTCAACAAAATTTCTCAAAGAAGAGCCAAAGGATATGTCGAGCGCTCCATATATACGCTCTATATATAATGGAACAGAGAACATCAATACATTCTAATATGCGGCAAAAAGAGTCACCGTTTTGTGGAACAAAATTACTTTTTTTACTGGACACACTTATAAAAATAGGAATATGTTGCGCCCGCTAACACGGCCAATCGGGCGAGTTCGCCCCCTTTCCCGCGCTTAGGCTTTGCGAGAAGACCTTAGACAAACCATAGTTTTCCCGCAAAGAAACATGGACAAACGGTAATAATAGACAAAGCAAAAGGTAATAGAAACATGTCGTGCAAAGAAGCCCTTATTCCGACCTCGATTCACATCGCTCCGGATCAAACAGTAAAAGAGGCCCTTCATTTATTAGAAGAAAACCATATCCGCACAGCTCCGGTGGTGAACAGCGCGGGGCAATTGGTGGGAATGTTTGGCTTACACTCTCTTATGGAAGATTTGTTGCCGATGGCGGCTCAAATTAAGGATGGGCTAACGGATTTGGATTTCATCGTTGGCGGAGCGCCGGGTGCCGCTAAGAAAATCCGTAAAGTCGGGCCTAAACTGGTGAAAGATCACATGGCCACAGATGTCAGTGAAATTGTACTTAATCCGGAAACCCCTCTTTTAGAAGTGATCCGTATGCTGACCCGTCACGGCAGCCCTCTTCCTGTTGTAGAAGAAGGCTCAATGAAATATGTAGGGATTGTCTCAGAGCAATCTTGTCTGCATCGTCTTCACGAGATTTTGGCGGAAGTCGAAAAAGAAGAAGAACTAGAAAAATCACAAAAATAATAGAGTTGGTGTAAATTATGAATGAACTAATCTTTGGCATTCCTGCCCAATACATTGCGCTTGCGATCATGGGTATGGTCTATGCAGTTATTATTGCAGAAAAAATGAACCAAGCCGTTATCGCACTGGTTGCCTCATCTTTGGCAATCATCTTCGGACTGCTTAATCAGGAACAGGCAATTGAAGCCATCGACTTCAATACATTGTTCTTATTGATCGGTATGATGGTCATTGTCGGCATTATGAAAGAAACAGGTATCTTTCAATATGTTGCAATCGTTGCCGCTAAGTCAGTCCGTGCCTCACCGCGAGGGCTTCTAGCTGTTCTATCCTTAATCACCGCAGTTTTCTCGGCATTTTTGGATAACGTGACAACCGTGATGTTGATCGTCCCGATCGTCATCTTGTTGACCGAACAATTGAAACTGAAACCTTTTCCGTTTCTGTTGGCACAGATCATTTTCTCGAACGTAGGTGGCTCAGCAACGTTGATCGGTGATCCGCCAAACATTCTGATCGGTTCTGCCGTAGGTCTAAGTTTCATGGACTTTATGGTCAATATGGGGCCTATCATTATCGTAGAAATTATGGTGATGCTGGTAGTTTTCGACTTTTTCTGGGGACGTCACCTATCGACTTCTATGCGCGCCCGTGCACACTTGCTGCGATACGAGCCAAATAAAGCCCTGAAAAACCATGGCCTCCTTATCAAGTCCTTCATTGTACTTGGACTCGTAATGGCGGGCTTTACCGTTGGTCACAACTTCCTACACATTGAGACAGGGACAACCGCCTTGGCTGGTGCTGCATTACTCATGTTCTTGGACGGATTCGGTCACAACCTGTCTGAAAAGAACAAGAAAGCTCACGAAGCCTTCCATGAAGTCGAATGGGATACTATTTTCTTCTTCCTTGGGCTTTTTGTGGTTGTTGCCTCCCTCGAACACACAGGACTGCTGGCTTTGGCGGCTGGTAAAATCACCGAGTTCACAGACGGAGACTTTACAAAAACCGGTATGGCGATTCTTTGGGTATCGACCTTCTTCTCGGCATTCGTGAACAACATCCCGTTTGTGGCAACCCTGATCCCTGTGATCGAAAGCATGGGCGACACATTCGGTCACGGCGAAGCCTTGAACCCACTCTGGTGGAGTTTGGTTCTAGGGGCTTGTCTGGGTGGTAACGGAACCCTGATCGGAGCATCAGCCAACGTGATGGTAGCATCATTCGCTGACCGCGCAGGCCATCCGATCAACTTCATGAAATACCTGATATTGGGTCTACCATTGACGTTACTCACAATCGTCATAGCAAATATATACCTGCTGCTGGTTTACTTTATGTAAGTCTGATAGAATCAGGTCATGAGTAAGATTCTTGACCAAATTAGAGAGCTTTACGAAAACGATACGCCCGCCGCGCATCGTTTTCATTATTTCCTGTTGGCGATGGATGTCGTCACCCTGATCTTCCTTATCGTCTCGACATTCTTTCATGGAAACGTGATTATTGAAGCTCTGGATATTGTCTTCGGAGTTTATATCGCCATCGATTATATAGCCCGCCTATCTATATCCAAAAGCAAAACAGCCTTTGCACTGGCCCCTCTCAACATCTTTGATCTGGCTGTTATCCTGTCATTTCTTGCGCCCCTTATTGGCGAGAACTTGGCCTTCTTGCGCGCAGCACGAGTTGTCCGGCTCTTGCGCTCCTACATTCTGATTAAGAAGCTACGGGAAGATTTCCAATTCTTCCAAAAGAACGAAGATATTATCTTGAGTGTCACGAACCTGTTCTTATTCATTTTCGTGATGACGCAACTGGTCTATGTCACCCAAGTGGATTACAACGACAAGATCACAAACTTTATAGATGCGATGTATTTTACCGTTACAACCCTGACCACAACAGGATTCGGAGACATCACCCTATACGGCAGCACAGGCAAAGCCATCTCGATCCTGATTATGATCTTCGGCGTCTCGCTCTTTATTCGCCTGATCCAGACTATTTTCCGCCCGCACAAAGTGCGTTTTGCATGTCCGCAATGCGGCCTTTATCTCCACGATCAAGACGCCGTCCACTGCAAAGCCTGCGGACATATCTTAAATATCCCCGACGAAGGCCGCGTTTAGCGGTCTTTTTCTTTTACCCACACAATTTCCACCCCAGAAAATGAGAATGACTTGCATTTTCAAAAGAATTTGTTATTGTTGCTCCTATTAAGAATAGGACGCCGATCGAGAATGACCGGCTTTTTAAAAAACCGACGACAACGTACATATTGGTACTTTAAGGAGGTTTTTGAAAAAACGGCTTCAGTCGCAGATGTGTCCTATTTTTAAGAGAACGGACAAATGACGGTAATTCCGAGGAAAAATAAATAATGTATATGTGTGTCTGTACAGGACTGAACGATGCTGACATAGAAAAAGCAATCCGTTCAGGCGCAAAACGAGTTAGCGAAGTCTTCAAACATCACGGATGTAAAGCCCAGTGCGGAACTTGTGCAGACTCCATCAAGGGGGCAATAGGCTGCGATAAAGACAGAAAACCTGCACCTCTCAAACAAACACGATCGGTAATAGCCGCAGCCTGCCCTTAATTATAATAACAATAAACAAAAATCCGTCATCCCGTTGGTAACTTGCGAAGCAAGTTTCACACGAACGGGATCCAGTAAATGAGCTGTGAAACAGCTCACATTGGGATTGCAGCGCTGCCAATCCCTAATTCGAAAAAACCAATCCGGTTTTCTGAGTGAGTGCCGTTACAGCCCCATGCCCCAGCATATCTTCTAACGGCACGAGAACAGTCACGACCTCCCCGCTTTCAACATGGCGCCCAACCATAGTGATGCTCCGCCCACTGGCAGAGATAGCCGCATGCTCGCCGTATTTACGGCGCGCAGCCAAAACATCCTTACGGTAAGCTTTCTTGATTTCCGGAAGTTCGCGATAAACAGCAACAACAAACCCGCCCTCTTTCAAAATCTCCATGGCCCGCGCCGCAGAGATCGAAGACGTTTGTTTCTTAAAATCATTGCCTTTCATATCGCTCCCCCAAAAAGAAATATCTATGCTCTATCGTATGACATTCCGCTCCGAGATGTCCTGCTACCCTGCTTAATAGTCTCTGGCTCTTTAAAATGACTCTTGCCGACAGCGGCAACAAACGCATCAGCAGCCCCTCCCAAGAGGTTTATCCCTGTCACCTCCAACAATTTTTGCAACTCGGTTCCTCTCATATGACCAACGACAGGCATCACAAAGGTAGCCACCATTTTTGTCTGCTTATTAACACCTGTAAAAACAAGTTTTTCCCCACTACGAGTAATATGCAAAACATCCCTCGCCCCTATACCGGCTTCTTTTCTGTCTGCATCGGAAGGGATAGCCCCCTTTGCCTGATCTGCAAAAATTCTAACAAAAGCGTCTGCCCGTCTTGTGGAAACTTCCTCACGAGCAAGATGTGAAAATTTACGGGCTGTCTCCCCGGCTTTTCTTCGGCAAGACGTTCGAACATCCCGCACATCACTATCTGGCGTTTTAATGCACGTAAATCCCGCTTCTAATAAACGATCAATAACTACTCCGACAGGAACGCTTCTTGCATCCAAATCCTTTGATTTTCTGATCTTTCCTTTATTTCTCATACGCAGTTTTCCCTGTTTTTTTTGGTTATGAACTTCTTTTTTGACGTTGGCTTTCCGACTTCAACTGACCGCAAGCGGCGAGAATATCACGTCCCCGAGGACGACGGATCGGAGCATCATACCCCGCCTTTTCCAACACACGCGCAAAAGCTTCAATACGCTCCATCGGAGAACATTGATAGCCGCTCCCCTCCCACGCATTAAAAGGAATAAGATTGATCTTGCAATCAAGACCACGAAGCAATTGCGCCATCTCGCGCGCATGCTCGTCCTGATCGTTAATACCGTCCAGCATCACATATTCAAAAGTAATTCGGCGCATCTGCGATACGCCGGGATATTTCCGACACGCGCCCAAGAGTTCCCGCAAAGGATACTTATTATTGATCGGCATAATCTGGGAACGGAGGTCATCATTCGGCGCATGAAGAGAGATTGCCAAATTAACGCCCAACTCTTCCCCGCATTGAACAATCTGCGGCACAACACCGGATGTTGATAGAGTAATATGACGTTTGGAAATCCCCAACCCGTCTTGGTGCATGCAAATCCGAAGAGCCGCCGCCACATTATCATAGTTATAAAGCGGCTCCCCCATCCCCATCATCACGATGTTGGTCAGATCGCGACCTTCCTTTTCACCATCCGAAGGCCACTCTTTCAATACATCCTTGGCATACATGACTTGCTGCAAAATCTCATGCGGCCCGAGGTTTCTCACCAAAGGCTGCGTTCCCGTATGACAGAATTTACAAGTGAGCGTACACCCGACTTGAGACGACACACACAAAGTCCCGCGTGTCGGGGTCGGTATAAACACCATCTCGACTTGCTGCCCATCAGACATTCCGAGCAACCACTTGATTGTCCCGTCTTCGGATTTTTGCTCCGTAATCACTTTCGGGCGATCAATGACATAGCCCTCATTGAGCTTCGCGCGTAAATCCTTAGGCAAATTCGCCATATCATCAAACTTGGTCTTGCCGCGCTGGTAAATCCAGTTCCAAATTTGCTTAGCCCGAAAGGCAGGAAGTCCCTCTTCAACCATCAAAGCCTGCATTTGGGGCAAATCCATCCCAACAAGACTGGCCCGCCCCGCAGAATCTCTGCGCGGCGCTGCAAATTTATCGGAATGGGAAGAAATACTCATGCCCGCACCCTAATCGATCCCTTTTAAAAAAAGCAAGAGTTATTAAATATGCATAGGGTCATCTTCAAAAAAGTCTGTATCAATTTAGAAATTGGCTATCCGTCAATCTCAAATCGCAGCCACTCAACGTTAACCAAATCTTTCTCGAAATCAGGAATCCACTCTAAACCTAAAACACCAGCGATATCCTTCAAACGCTTAGCGTGTATAGAAAACACCGCGCTAAGTGTATCAAAAGGCAATAATTTGGTGTCTGAATTGAGATTGAAAATATGATTAACTCTTTCCCCTAAATCTTCTTCAAATTCACTAATTGCGGTATTAGCAACTGAAAGCCAAACTTGGGAAGTCTTATGACCTTCACTATCATCGTCTTTATCAGGAAACCCACACTCTAAAAAGTCGGCAATCCTCGAAAAATGTTTAATCAGGGAAGACTCGTACCATCGATCTTCAAATCCATATACAGCAACAGTAAACATAAAAACCTCTCTCTGTTTTATCTTAAAGGGACAGTAATCTTCGCCAAAAATTATGTCAATGAAATTTCTTTCAAAAAAATTGTAACCATTCAGGAACCGATCCGAATACATAGTCGTAAGGAAAAAGGACAAGGAGTTATTGGCTATAATATAGCACCGATTCAGTCCCATATACATAAGAGAATAACAAGAAGAAAGGTGTTCACATGGCATATATAGACGATCAAGGAACGCAAAAAGCAAATCTGGATTACATACGCACATCCATGAACGAGCCGCTTTTAGAGCGCGAACACGAAGCCGAACTCGCACGCCGCTGGAGAAACAACGGAGATGAGAGAGCGATGCACGAACTGGTACGCTCATACACAAGACTAGTCATTGCAGCCGCTTCAAAGTTTAAAAATTACGGCCTACCCTTGGGTGACCTCATCCAAGAAGGAAACATCGGATTGATGCAGGCCGTCAACCGCTTTGAACCGGAACGCGAAGTGCGCTTCTCGACTTATGCGACGTGGTGGATCAGAGCGTCTATTCAGGATTACATCCTGCGCAACTGGTCAATCGTTCGCACAGGAACAACAGCAGCGCAAAAATCTCTGTTCTTTAACCTGCGACGTCTGCGCTCGAAAATTGACGGAGCTGCAACCGAACGCGGACTGACCACAGACGGTCGGGAACAAATTTCTAAGATGCTGGGCGTGCGCGTTAAAGATGTCGAAACGATGGAAGCTCGTATGAGCGGCCGCGATCAATCTCTAAACGCCACCCTTTCCGAAGATGGAGAAGATGAATATCAATCCTTCTTGCCGGATACTCGACCCAATCCGGAACAGATTGTTATCGGCAATAAAGACTCCAAGACCCGTTCGGTATGGCTCAATTCAGCCCTCCAGACCTTAAGTGATCGCGAGCAACGCATCATCAAAGAACGCCACCTTCAATATGAAACTGTGACACTGGAAGAATTGGGTAAAAAACTCGGCGTTAGCAAAGAGCGTGTGCGCCAATTGGAAGCCCGAGCGATGCAAAAACTAAAACAGAATTTGGAACCGCGCATCGGCAACCATATTCAAGACATGCTCACCGACGCAGCTTAACCCTCTCCGTCATCCCGTTGGTAACCTGCAGAGCGAGTTTTACACGAACGGGATCCGGAAAAAATAGCAACATAACGGCTACAAATATCAATATAGTCAAACAAATTTTGATTTGGACAAGGCGCGAGCGACGACACCTAGTTAACCTAGGTTAGGAGCGATGTAACACCGTCCAAACCATAATTTGAAAGACTATAAGTTTCATCTCCCCTGAAAAGACTAAACCGGAAGGCAACCCCTCTCCGGTTTTTTCTTATCCGTCATTAGGATCGAGACTCATAGAGTAAATTCCAAAATTATTTGGACACAGCCCCCGTGCACACAAACACCTTTTCTGTCATCCCCGCGCAGGCGGGGATCCGGTCTTCTTTCGTTCAAGAAAATCCCCTACCGTCATTGCGAGCGAACGCGAAGCAATCCGATAACCGCTCTCAAGATTGCCACGTCGGTCTCAAGATTTCCTCGCAATGACGACCTATAGTAACTTTAAATAAGAATCCGTCATCCCGTTGGCGCATTTCCGAAGGAATGCTTGCACAACCGCACTGCACAAATATTTCGTAAAACAACCCTTGACAAGTTACACAATCAAGAGCTATGGAAATAATCTACATTTAAGACAGGGAACATTATGAGCACTCAATATAAAGTCACAGCATTAGAATTCTGCTACGCGGCACTACCAGAAGACGGCCTTTTCTTTACAAGGGAAGTTCCAATTAATTTTATACAAGTAAATATCAAACCGTCAGAACGCCAAAGTGCCTTACAAGGAATCCATATAACGGTAGAGCAACCATTAACATCGGAAATCCCTAAATTCTATATGGCGGAAGAAATGCAAGCCTTGCAAGATTCATTGACCGAAAGTTTCAAAAATGAGAGCGTGGCTATTTATGGTGCGGATGATGACGAACAAGATTTTTTAATTAAACTACACATTGAATTTAACCCACGACTTCAACAAGTAGTTCAAACGCTTTCACCAAGAGAATTATCATATGAATTGATAGAACTTAATAATAACCCCCATCGTACCGGTAACTACATGGTCTTGGCACGGGCAACTCTACCAAAAGACGAATGCTCTGTTGTCAGAATTTTTACAGGAGCAGCACAGCATGAATTCGTAGTTCCAATGCCAACCTATCATGTCAGAAACGCATTGGATCGCCCTGAACAACAAGGCAGCAAACTGGTCTTCAACTTTAATGACGATCATTTTTCTGGCAAAGTAGCAGAAAGAACAGATAATTTAACTGACGAGCTATGGGCACAAACACTACGCAGCATGGCGACGTTGGAACCATTCATGACCCCGTAAGAATACAAAAAAGACAACTGAGAAATCAGAAAACTTACAAATGGAATAAAAATCCATGATAAGAAGCACAACAAGGAAATAACCATGGCGAAAACAGTCACATTTAATAGCACAATTATTCTATACTCCCCGCTACCAAGAACCAATTCAGGCTTCAGAGAAAAAACTGTTAGAGATGCTGAACTAAGATTTTCCGCAAATATCTTTGAAGAATCTGACATTACTCTAGAACAAAAAGCAAAAGGCCAGCACCACCCTCTCTACATAAGAGACACATTCAATGCGCTGGCAGATGAAATCAAGCAAAAAAGAGGAAATCTAGGGATTAACGCAAGCGTCCCGCTATCATCAGATGATCCTTTCACCATTACATTAGATGCACGCGAAATTTTTAGAGCTAATAAGAAACTTGAAGATCTTCCCAAAAGCGTAAGGGATTTAAATTGGATACACTGCTTAGAAAGAGACTCTAAAATCATTCTGGCAACACAACATCCAAGAACATACGACATCACAAAACTAACAGTTGACACACGAAACGAAAGACACGTCCTCTCTGTTCCTCTCCCCATAGATGAAGTTCGTCAAGCTTTAGACGCGCAGACTTTTCAAGGAAGAAGTATGGTCATAGATTTGCGCTCAAAATTTGCAGACCAAGTCAAAGAGGACTCTCAAAGAATTAGTGCCGCCCTAAGAGAACAAACAAACCAAAGCTTAGACGCATTACGCCAAGCACGCCTCGTACGGACTGACATGAGACTTTCTTGTTAGAAAATCACCCTAACGGATAACCTTATACTGCACGCCGGGATAAATTTTATCCTGCGTGCTCAATCCGTTGATAGCCAAAAACCACTCGGCCTTATTGCCCTCGACAACCATCTGCCGAGAAAGGGATTGCACGCTATCTCCTTGGGATGCCGTTACAATCTCGACACGAACAGGTTTAACAGTGCGTTTCTCCTGCGCACTCATCCGGCGCAAACTATAAGTGGTACGTTTTAACCCCTCAACGCTTTTAGAGGACACTCCATTGGGCAGAACAATTTGGAACCGAACATAATCCCGCCCGCTCCATTGAATAGCCACCAACCGCAAATCGGATGGCGTATTATTGACCGTCCCTTTGACAGCCAAAGTCGCCCCGCTCATTCCGTTCACTTGAATAGGCTCAGGTTGGGATAAAACGGACTTCCCCTTCAACCATTCCCGTACAATAAAAGAAGACGGATCACCAGAAGTTTGAGAGCGCGCCATATCCATGATTAAGATAGAGCCATCCGCCCCTTTCGCAATCACCTGATCCGGCTTATTAAGAGTTTCAAATCCGCTTGGAATAGAAAAACTCATATTAAGATCAGGATGAAAGAACTGCCCGTCTCGGACAAATCCTTGGCTTAGACTATCACCAAAAGTCATTCCCCGAATTTTAGCCAGATAAGTTGTGTGAGATTGCGCACTTGTACTCACTGCAGGATAACCCGCGGCGAGTGACTTGGTTGCAGCAACACGGTCACTGGTCACAGGGTGCGTAGAAAAGAAACTGGCTGCCCCATTTTTTCCACCTGCCTTTTTCAAAGAATCGTAACGATCCAGTTGAGCCAGAAACAAAGACATTGCCTTCGGATCATATCCTGTGCGCGACAGATAACGAATACCAAGCTGGTCTGCCTGAGATTCCTGATCTCTCGAATAAGAACTCATATAAAGATTTGTGCCGACGCTCAAAGCTTGCGAGACACCGGGACTACCGATCACAGCCGCCGCAACCGATGCACCGAGAGACGTCAATACACCCGTTGAATATCGCTCGGACTGGTGACGTGCTGTAATGTGACCGATCTCGTGCGCCAAAACAGCCGCTAGCTCGTCTTCCGTGTTGGCAATAGAGAGAATACCGCGTGTCACATAGATATATCCGCCCGGCAAAGCAAACGCATTCACCACAGGAGAGTCCAGAAGTGTAAAGCGATATGTTACATCCCCGCGCTCTGTATTTTTAGCGATGCGTTGCCCGATTTGGTTCACATAAGCTTGCAACCCGGGATGATTATAAACCCCGCCATATTCCTTGATAATATCCTGATGGGCTTCAGCCCCCAACGCTTTTTCCTGAGACGCTGACATTAATCCTGTAAATTGCTGCTCTCCCGTGGCAGGGTTAGTGGTACACGCCGCGACGCTTAAAACCAGAGTACAAATCACAAACAAAGCAATGAAAGACTTGCAAAAAGAGCGATAATCCATAAATCTACCTCATGCGCATAAAAACAATACCATTTCTTCTGGCAACCGGAATAATACTTGCGGCACCTGTATTCGCGAGCGCTCAAACCGACGAGTCGACAGAAATCGAAAAAGTTCATTCTGCGTTTTCAGGTCTTGCGCGCACACCGACCCCATTGGGGATAGATAAAGTTATAGATGGTCTGCATTTTCTGGCAAGTGATAAAACAATTTATGAGCTTCCAAACCTGCGTATCCCCGAAGGCTTCCCCGAGATAGAACAAAAAGCAAAAAACAGGCTGGAACAACTGACCAAAGATCAGCGCTGCACCCTCTACCAAACCCGCAAAGCGGATACGGGGAGACAAACGCGCATGGGCTATCAGATCGCTCAACTGGAATGCAGCACAGACAATATATGGATCGAAGGCCAAATGGCCCGCGAAGGTCTGGCAATAGTATGGCCCTCCCCGTCCAATCCCGATCTTTTTGACGATCTGTTAAAAGAAGAAACAAAAGCCCGCACTGAAAAACACGGTCTATGGGGGGAAAACGGCATCACCATACAAACACCTGAAACCGTCAAGTCACATCAGAACTCCTTCCAGATCATAGAAGGACAAGTTGAAACGACAGCCCTCACAAAGAAAAATCTTTACCTGAATTTTGAACCCAACTGGAAAGAAGATTTTACAATAGGCGTCTCACCCGAACTGCAACGTGCTTTTGCAAAAAAATCTGTAATGCTTCAATCTTTAAAAGGACGCTACATTCGTGTCCGCGGCTGGGTTAGAAACTACAATGGCCCCTTCATAGAGATAGAACAAACAGGACAGTTGGAAATCTTGGACAAACCAAGCCTCCCATCCCTCGACATGAAAAGCCCGAAAGTAGGGATGAAAACCATTTCAAAATCGACATCCCTCAACGAACCGACGACGCCGACCATCATCAAACCCTCTATTGAAACTCCGCAACTCAACAACGGAGACAACCAATGACCATACGCATTCTTTTCAGATTCCACAAAAACTATGAAGTCTGCATTCAAAACCTGACTATAATAAAATCCCTAAATCCGGATATTAAAATTGATGGGCTATATGGCGGTGAAGACAAAATAGAAGACATCCCCAACTCTCTCAAATCATTGTTTGATACGCTTTGGACTATTCCACTGGATGACCCCTATTATAAATGGAAAAACGCCGATCTCTGCGTCAGATGGTGGTACAAGGAACAAGGAAAAGCCTTGGACTTCAGCCACATTATCATTTGGGAATGGGATTTACTTGCACTCAAACCGTTTGAAGAAATTTATCCCATTCTTAAACCTGACCACAATTACGCGACCATATTTGGAGACTACAAATACGCCAAAGAAATTGATTGGCACTGGATAAGCCAGACGTATTTTTATGATCTCGAATGCATGGAAGACTCCTTCAAAAAGAAAGGATACAAATTTAACTTGGAAACTCTGAGTTTTGGACTAATGGGAGGAACCGTTCTTTGCCGTAAATTCCTTGAAAATTATATCCGAGAACATGTTTCCAGCTACTCAAATGACGAGCTACGTCTAAGCGTCTATTCTCAAGCCTATCACATTCCATTTCTGGATAATGGCATTCGTTCCACTCCTAACAACCTTCTGGACGCCAACGGGAAGTTATTCGGAGAAAAAGAAATCAACGAAGTTCTGAAAGATGGGGGCAAAGTAATCCACCCGATTAGAGAACTAATAACCAATCTGGAACAAAAGATTTCCACCAAGAAAGACAAACCGGAAGACAACCAATGAAGGCATCCTCTCCATTAAAGTCATCGTCTCCGAAATCACTCAGCTATGCCTCGGCACTTCATCCGCGCCCGATGCGTGATTTATACCCGCCGATCACGCCCTACTCACAAGGTTTTTTATCGGTTGATGACACACACACAATTTACTGGGAACAAAGCGGCAACCCCGATGGCATCCCAGTAATAGTTCTTCACGGCGGCCCGGGCGCAGGAGCCACAGCCATTCACAGGCGTTTCTTTGATCCTGATTTTTATCGCATCATCATATTCGACCAACGCGGAGCAGGACGCTCCCACCCGCTGGGAAGCCTGACAAACAATACGCTATCGGACATTCTGGATGATACAGAAAAACTCCGCCTCCATTTAAAAATAGACCGTTGGAATTTGTTTGGCGGATCATGGGGCAGCACCTTGGCGCTTGCCTATGCCCAAAAACATCCCGAGCGCTGCATCAGCCTAACCCTGAGATCAATCTTTCTCATGGAGCAATACGAAATTGATTGGTTCATGACTGGCATGGCCACGATTTTTCCCGAAGCATGGGAAAATTTTGTTGAAGGTCGGGATCAATCCTCTCTTTTAAAAACCTACTACGAAGACCTGACGGGAAAGGACGACCGCGCAGCCATTGAAGCAGCGCTCAGATGGAATGCCTATGAATCCACCTGCGCATCTTTCTACCCACAAAAAGAAACGCTTGTCTCGGATGACCAAAGATTTTATGCCCTCGCCATGGCAAAAATCGAAGCGCATTTCTTCCACACGCAAGTCATCGAACCTGAGGACAGCCTCCTTAAGAACATCAGAAAAATCAGATCAATACCGGCCACCATTATTCAAGGTCGCTATGACATGATTTGCCCGATGGCTTCTGCCAATCGATTACATTTGGCATGGCCGGAAGCCGATTATATTATCGTACCCGACGCAGGACACTCCTTCCTCGATCCGACACTAAGAACGCGTCTAATTGAGACGACAGAATCCCACAAATCTCTGAAATAACCAATATTGCAAGCAAACGCGAAGCAATCCGGTAAACGCTCTCAAGATTGCCACGTCGGTCTTAAGACCTCCTCGCAATGACAACCTGGGAAACCAAATTCTTGGTGTTCTTGGGGTCTTGGTGGTTAAAAAAATGAAACACGGAGGAACAGAGAAGCGGAGAAAAAAACAATCCACTCCATCTGCAACCCCGTGCCTGACACGGGGTCTTTGACTCATCTTCTACCAAGACCCCGTGTCAGGCACGGGGTTGCGGTTATAGTGTTTAAACGCAAAGCACACAATGACATGCAAAGTTTTTT